>CAVBMP010000165.1:0-5804 GCA_963596555.1 Bacteroides helcogenes | reverse complement strand
ATCTAACATATTAGTTCTTCCATTATGATAGTCTTCAATTGCTTTTTCATTTTCACTAATTACTTCATTAACTAATGTTTCAATTAAACCACTATCTTCTATAACACCCATGTCGTATTTTTTAACTATTTCTTCTGGAGTTAAGTTTTCTTCAAGCATCTTAGTAAATACTTTCTTTGCTTGATCAGAAGATATTTTTTTATCCTCTACAAGTTTTACTAATTCAACTATCATATTAGGTTTTACAAATATATCTTTTAATTTAACCATTTCACTCTTGTTAAGTTCTGCAAGTATTCTTGTAGTTATCCAATTACAAGCAGATTTAGGATCACATCCTAATTTTACACACTCTTCAAAATAATCAGAAACTTCTTTATTTTTAACAAGTACTTTAGAATCATATTCAGATAATTTATATTCATTCATATAAATTTCTTTTCTTTCATGAGCAAGTGTTGGTATAGACTTTTTAATATCATCTAATAATTCTTTTGTAATTCTATATTTTGGAATATTAGGTTCTGTAAAGTATTTATAATCAATCGCATCTGCTTTACTTCTCATATGAATTGTAGTTTCAGTCTCTTCATCCCATCTTCTTGTTTCTTGAACTACTTCATCATACCTACCAGAACTTTTAAGTTCACTTTGTCTTTTAATTTCATATTCAATAGTTTTTCTAATCGCATCAAAACTATTTACATTTTTAACTTCTACTTTAGTACCAAACTCAGTATCATTCTCATCCATAATTGATACATTTACATCAGCTCTTATTTGACCTTTTTTAGTATCACATTCAGAGATATCAGTATATTGATAAATACTTTTTATATGTTCTAAAAATGCTAGTGCTTCATCAGCAGAATAAAGACATGGTTCTGTTACAAGTTCAAGTAATGGAACACCTGCTCTATTATAATCTATAGTTGAAGTGTTATAAAAGTGATCTAGTGATGCAGCATCTTCTTCTAAATGTATATCATGAATTAATACTTCTTTTTTAGTTCCCTTAACATCTATTTCTATTTTACCGTTAACACCAACTGGATTAAAAAATTGAGTTAATTGATATCCTTTTGGTAAATCTGGATAATAATAATTTTTTCTATCAAATTCCATAAACTCAGGTTGTTTACAATTAAGTATCATTGACATCATAAGAGCTTTTCTAACACAAGTTTTATTAAGTATTGGTAATGTACCAGGAAAAGCCATATCAAGAGGTGCTACATTTTGATTAGCAATCTTAGAAAAACTATTTTTAGAAGGTGAGAATACTTTTGTATTAGATTTCATTTCACAGTGAAATTCTAAACCTATAATTGCTTTATATGCCATTATTCTACCTCCTTTGCAAGTTGATTTTTATACTCCATTTTACTTTCAAGAGCATATGCTATATTTAATACATTAATATCATCTTTAACTTTACCTGTTATATTCACCGCAACTGGTAACTTATTAACAAAACCATTTGGTATAGTTATTGATGGAAAACCTCCAAAGTTACCTATTTGTAAATGATCTTCAAGTACACTATTTGATGAAGATAAATTGTTTTCACTTCCCTCAATATATTTAGCAGGTCCACTACCCACAGGTAATATCAAAGCATCATATTTATCAAATAGTTCATTCATTTTATCAACTATTAATCTTCTTACTCTTTTAGCATTAATAAAATATTTTTCTTGATTTTCTTTTTGAAGTACATAAGAACCTATAACAAATCTTCTCTTAATTAATGGTGAAAATCCTTTAGTTCTATGATCTTTCATTATTTCACGAGGACTATTGCCTTCACCTCTTGGTCCGAATGATATACCTGTTAAATTAGACATATTACTTGTTGCTTCTGCACATGATATAACAACGTAAACAGAAGGTATCGCATTAAGTAAGTTTTTGTCAATTGACACTTCTTCTACACTCATACCAAGACTTTTACATAATTCAACTGTTTTATTAAAGTTTTCTAAATGTGATTTTAACTCATCACTTGGATTATCATAATTTGATAAATCAACTATTTCTTTTATATAAAATAATTTTTTATTTCTAACATCCCCAGTAATATTATCATATAATTTGATATCACTTGAATCCCATGAAGTCATATCTTTAGAGTCAATTCCCTTCATTGCATCTACTGCGATAGCAGAGTCTTTAACACTTCTTGAAAGTACCCCTACTGTATCAAGTGAACATGCAAATGGAAAAAGCCCATATCTTGATATCATACCATATGTAGGTTTATATCCAACTATTCCACAATAAGCAGCTGGTTTACGAATTGAGTCTCCAGTATCACTACCTAAAGCAAATGGATAACATCCACAAGCAACTGAAGCTGCACTACCTGCACTACTTCCTGAAGTCATTCTTTTTAAACTCCATGGATTGTGAACTACACCTGTATGTCCAGTAGTACCAGTACCACCCATACCAAGTTCATCCATTACAGTTTTGCTAACAGGAACTGCACCTTTATCTTTAAGATTTTTAACCGCAGTCGCATCAAAGAATGGAACATAGTCTTTTAAAGTATTAGAACTACCAGTAGATAAAATATCTTTAGTTGAAAAGTTATCCTTAACACCAAAAGGGATACCACTAACTAATTCTTCTGTAACTTCATTACCTTTCGCATCATCTATAATAGTTACAAAAGCATTTGTTTTATCTTGAATACTATGACATTTATCTAAAGATTCTTTTACAAGATAGTCACTAGTAACTTCATTATTCTTTAATTTTTCATGTAAAACTTCTATACTTTCACTTATCATTATCCCACCACCTTTGGAACTTCTACTTCTCTTCCTTCATATTGATCACAGTTTCTTAATAAATCATCAATTGGTATTTCTTCCATTACCTCATCATCACTTCTTAAGTCATCTATAATCATTTCAAAAGGATAACTTAATGGTTCAGTATCTTTAATATTAGGAATTTGATTTATTAAGTCCATATTCTTTTCTATTTCATCAAATTCTTCTTGAATATTAGTTCTTTCCTCTTCAGTAAGACCTATAAGTAACTTATCAGCATAATCATCAATCATCTCTTTTGTAAAATTACTCATTTTTATTCCTCCTTTTAGTAGTCACAGTTATTTGGTGTTCTTGGATATGGAATAACATCTCTTATGTTTTCTACTCCTGTTAAATACATGATAAGTCTTTCAAAACCAAGACCAAATCCTGAATGATAACATCCTCCGAATCTTCTAAGGTTAGTATACCATTCTAAATCATCTTTTGGTATATTTAATTCTTCCATTCTCTTGATTAACTTATCATAATCATCTTCTCTTTGACTTCCTCCAATTAATTCTCCAGAACCAGGAACTTCTAAGTCAACTGCAGCTACTGTTTCATTATCATCATTTAATTTCATATAGAATGCTTTAATATCTTTAGGCCAATTAGTAATAAATACTGGTCCATTAAAGTATTCTGTTATATATCTTTCATGCTCTTTAGCAATATCTTCTCCATATTCTGGTTTAAATTCAAAGTCAACTTTTGCTTCTTTTAATAATGTTATTGCTTCTTTATGAGTTATTCTTACAAATTTAGAATTGATAACTTTATTAAGTTTTTCTTTTAATCCTTTTTCAACAAACTTATCAAAGAAATCTATCTCAAGTGGACACTTATCAAGTACATATTTAACTACATATTTTAGCATTTCTTCTTCTATGTTCATTATACCTTCTAAATCACAAAATGCTACTTCTGGTTCAATCATCCAAAATTCATTAGCATGTGTTTTAGTATTAGAGTTTTCTGTTCTCATAGTTGGACCAAATGTATAAACTTTCTTATATGCAAGAGCAAAAGTTTCTGCATGAAGTTGACCAGAACCTGTTATATATGTTTGTTTACCAAACAAATCCTTTTTAAAATCAACTTTCTTATCTTCACCTAAAGGAAGGTTATTCATATCAAGTGTAGTTAATTTAAACATTTCACCTGATCCTTCACAGTCTGCTCCTGTAATTATTGGACTATGAAAATAAACATAATTATTACTTTGAAAATATTCATGAATTGCTTGAGCAGCAACACTTCTTACTCTAAACACTGCATTAAAAAGGTTTGTTCTTGGTCTTAAGTATGCTACTTCTCTTAAGAATTCTCTAGTATGTCTTTTAGGTTGAATTGGATAGTCTTCTGGTGAATCTCCAAGTACTTCTACACTCTTAACTTTCATTTCATGACTTTGACCACTACCTTCTGACTTAACAATAGTACCGTTTACTCTTATAGCAGAACCTACTCTTATCTTACTAATAGTGTTAAAATCTTTTAATTCTTTGTCATAAACAAGCTGTAAACTTTTAAAATATGTTCCATCATTAAAATCAATAAATCCAAAATTAGATTGATTTCTATTATTACGAACCCATCCTTCTAATGTTACATCTTTGTCTTCATATTTTTCAATTTCTTTAAATAAATCTTTTACATCCATATCATTCATTCCTTTCCTAAATAAAAAAGGATGGTATAAGGAGTCATAAAGACGGTACCATCCTTTTGTTTACTTTATTATTATAACGGTTTCCCGAGAATACCTACTTAATTTCAATATTCCACTCAGTGGTGTTATTCATATATATAGTTTATTAGTTTACACCAACCACTAACTCTCTTTAAAACATCTATATATTACTTCTCCACATCAAAGATTTATGTCAAAATTATAGCACTAGTTTTTTTATTTGTAAAGTGGTATTACCTCAAATTATCAAATATAACTATATTCTACTTATTATTTTTATTATAATTAATTCTAAATCAATAATTAATCATGTCACATATGTGTGATGAATCAACCTTAATATTATCATTGCTTTTTTTAATAATAAAATATCCAACACACATATTTCCATATTTATCATGTTCTATTTCAAATCCATAGTCATTACTAACTGTATGTATTTGTTCAACTGTCATTTTACATATACCATTAGAATCAAAAACAAAGGATTCAGGATGCAATTTATATACTTCTTTTACACACTTACTTTGATAATTATAATCTATAGTTTCATACTCTTCTTTTTCTTTATACACAGTATATTTATAAAAAACATAAATTCCTAAAAATATTATCAAAAAAGATATTACTATAACAACTATTTTTTTATTCATAATCTTCACCTACTAAGAAACAAAAATGAAGCGATGTTTTTGAATATGCAAATGGTGAAAATGATCTTTTTTGTTTTGTATAAACATGAAAATAATATCTCCCATTTTCTTTAATGATATCAGTTATATCATTTTTGAATTTTCCTTCATATATTATTTTTCCCTCTTTTTGAACCATCATAGTTTTATTATTATCATATACCTCTTTTAATTCTTGGTTATTATAAAATCCAGAATAACTTTCTCTATATCCAAATTCATCATATATTTCATATTCTTTTATGCTTAACATATATGTATTAGATTGTTCAATTTTATTAAAAAATTCAGAACTATCATAAATATCTCTATTATAATTAGATCCACCATATCTCTTTAAAAAATATCTAACATACTCAGTATCATATCTTGCCGTAATATCTTTTCCATTGATAAAAATATCAAACTTATCATTATAGTCAGTATTAACAAAATAAATCATCATAAAAGTTATTAATATAAAAATTATTAAAATAATATATTTAAATGTAATTTTTAAACCTACACTAATACCATCCATATACTATCACTAAGATAAGTATAACACGTATAATGTTAAACATAAAGACTTCAAGTTAAAAATTTTGATTTCTT
>CAVBMP010000164.1:0-2654 GCA_963596555.1 Bacteroides helcogenes | reverse complement strand
ATTATATAATGAGTAAAAACTTCTTATTACCAATTGTTTTAAGTGGTTTATCTATTTATCTTGGTGGAATTATAATTAATAAAATAAATGATAAAAAAATAGATTGTGAAGATAAAGAATTAAAGAAAAAAATTAAGAAAAAATATAAATTATATAAAAAGATTATTATGTTAATTGTAGTAGTATTTAATATAAGTATTCTTGCTTATTTAAAATATTCTAATTTTTTTGTTAGTAGTATAAATAGTGTATTAAGTTTAAATATATCTAAACCATTTGGCAAGATAATACTACCACTGGGAATTTCTTATTATACTCTTATGGCGATATCATATATCGTAGATGTGTATAGAGGAAAGTATAAAGCGAGTTATAACCCTATAAGAGTAATGCTATTTATAATCTTTTTTCCTAGTGTTCAAGAAGGACCAATTCATAGATTTGATAATATGGATTCACAATTATATGAAGGTAATAAATTTGAATATAAAAATTTATGTATAGGTGTTTTATTAATACTATGGGGATTATTCAAGAAAATGGTAATTGCAGATAGAATAGGTGTATTTGTTAATAATACATTTGGAACATCTACTGGTATAGTATCATTATTAGCTATAATTTTTTATACAATAGAGTTATATGCAGAATTTTCTGGTTTTATTGATATGGCAGTTGGTAGTGCTAAAATGTTTGGAATAGATTTGCCATCTAACTTTAAAAGACCATTTTTCTCAAAAAATGTTGAAGAATTTTGGAGAAGATGGCATATAACATTAGGAGCATTCCTTAGAGATTATGTATTTTATCCAATAAGTTTATCTAAAATAAATATGAAATTATCTAAGTTTAATAATTCACATTTTGGTGCTTTTTTATCTAAGTTTTTAGCATCAGCAATACCATTATTCTTTGTTTGGTTTTTAAATGGTTTATGGCATGGCGCTAGTGAAAAATATATATTATATGGTCTTTATTACTATGTAATTATGATGATTGGTTTATTAATTGAACCTTTATTTAGAAAAATTCCTAAAAAGAAAAGCATAGATATTTTAAGAATATTGAGAACTTGGATATTTGTTGTTATAGGTATGACTATTTTTAAAGCAGATAATATTACTGATGCATTTAATGTATTAAAAAGTATATTTAATACTAGTAATGGTAATATTCTTGAATTTGGTCTAACTTATATTGACTTTATTATAATCGTTATATATTTAATAACTTTATTTATTATAGGTTATCTAAGTGAAAAAGGGAAAAATATAGTTGATTCTATTGTTGATGGTTGTGGTATTAAGAAATTTATTGTTTATTATATATTAATAATTTCATTAATTATATTTGGTATTTATGGACCTGGATATAATGCTAGTGATTTTATATATGGACAGTTTTAGGAGGAAATATGAAATTTATTAAAGAATTAGTTTATATTATCATATTTATAATTTCTATACTACTTACAATCGATGTATTAAATAGAATATTTATTCCTAAGTGGATTCATTCATCTGATAATATGCATGGATATATAACTAGAGGTTATTTTGCTGAAGAGGAAAATTCTTTGGATGTTATATTTATGGGTAATAGTGATACTTATAGAGGAATAACTCCAATGGAAATATGGAATGATTATAATATTACTAGTTATAATTTTGTTTCTTCCGGACAGAGAATGTGGACTGGTTATTATATGTTAATCGAAGCTTTAAAAACTCAAAAGCCTAAGGTAATTATGCTTAATATTGATGGTATTTTTTCTACTAATCAATCATCAATGTCAAATTATCAAAAAGTATTTGATACAATGTTGATGAGTAAAAATAAGATTAATGCAATTATGGATCCTGCTTTTAATTTTAGTTATGGTAGAAAACTTGCATATGTTTTTCCGATAATCGCATATCATACTAGATATAATGAACTTACTAGTGAAGATTTTAAATATGCATATAGTGATTATCATAATCCATATAAAGGTCTAAATTTAGTAGTAGATTCTAAACCTTTTGAAGGAGACTACATTACTAATAGTGATGATGTATGGCCTCTTGATGATAAGGTTAAAAAGTACTTGGATAAGTTTGTTCAAAAATGTAGGGAAGAAAAAATTGATTTAGAATTTATTTGGGTACCTTCACCTGATTCATGGAGTGCTGAGAAATCTAATGCAGTGAAAGAATATACTTTAAAAAATGATATTGATTTTATGGATTTAAATTATATTTATAAAGATATTGGTATTGATTTTACTACCGATACTGCTGATGGTGGAGATCATTTAAATGTATATGGTGCTACTAAAGTGAGTAAATATTTAGGAGAGTATTTAAAAAATAATTATTCATTTGAGAAACATGATAAAAATACTATAAAGAGATGGAACAAAGATTATAAAGAATATATAAAAATTTTGAAGGATTTAGAAAATAGTGGAAACTAAGATATTTATAAAAAATGTAAATGACTTTTCTTATGAATATAAAGAGGCTATTTATGAATTACTTGATGATAGTCATAAAAAGATTGTTGATTTAAAAAATAATAGAATAGTATCATATTGTATGATATATAATTATCTTAAAGAAAATAATATTAATAAAAGTCTTAATGATATAGAATATTCTAAAAATGGAAAACCT
>CAVBMP010000163.1:0-2574 GCA_963596555.1 Bacteroides helcogenes | reverse complement strand
GTATAGGTGATCTTGTAACAGATTATTATTATAAAGATGGTAAATTACTAGGAGTAAACGGTGGTATGACATCACATAATATAATTGCTAACTTAGCAAAAATGGGTGTTAAAACTTCGGTGTTTGCTTGTTGCGGTAATGATTGTCAGGGAAAAATTGCTATTAAGAGTTTAGAAAAAATTAAAGTTGATGTGACTGATGTTAAAATCATTGAAAATGTTAGAACTAGATGTTTCCATGTTTCTTATTTTGATAATGATGGAAAATTATCCTTTACTTCTAAAAAAAGATGTCCTTTTTGTAATGATAAAAAATGGTATGAAGAAAGTTTGTTAGATACAAATTACATCCTTTCTAAGATTAAAGTTGATGATATTTTAGTATTTGATAACTTAAATGATAAGAATCAAATTATTATAGATAATACAATCAACAAAAAAATAATTGATTTAGGACAATATTTTGAATTTGAAAAAATGTCTGATGATGAAATAGTAACAAAAATAGCAAATAAATTTGAAATAATAAATTTCAATGAAAGAGTAACTAAATACCTTTTAAATAGATTTAACTTAAAAAATGATAGTGAGCTATATAATATGATAAAGCCTAAATTGATGACTATTACAAGAGGAGAAAATGGTGCGACATTTATAACTGATAATCATGAATATAATTATAATCTACTTAGTAAAGGAAATGTAATTGATTCGACTGGAGCAGGTGATGCGTTTATTTCGAGTATTATAAAAGACAGTATCAAAAATAATTTTAATTATGATGAAGATAAATTAAAAAAATGGTATGAAAATTCTAATAAACTTACTTACAAAGTTGTTTCTAAAATGGGAGCAAGAGGACATATTAATTCATTATTTAAAATTAAGAAAATTAAAGATATTTGTACATGCAGTGAATTTGAATATACTGAGAGAAAACAAATAAAAAGATGTAATATTAACATAAATAACTTAGAAAAAAGAGTGATTAATGCAGTTAATTCTTCTGCTTATAGATTAGATGAAATAGATTTTGACAGTAATAAAAATTATCTATTTATAGGTACTGGAGGTTCATATGCAGGTTCATATTTTTCATCAAAGATAATAAATGCTTTGTATGGAAGTAATACTTATTCTTTATATCCAAGAGACGTACTATATAGAAATAATATGAATATTGATAAAGTTATTTTATTCTCATATTCTGGTACAACTAATGATATTATTAATAGTGTTAAGAATTTTGATAATAAAAATATTTATATTGTTACAAAAGGAGAACCTCAAAATATTTTATTAAAAACAGGAATAGGAAAGAAAAATATATTAAGTTATAGATCTTCATCTAATAAGGGAAAAGAAAGAGGATTCTTGTCATTTGAAGGTTCAGTGTCTCCATCTGCTTTATTTTTAAAATATTACTTGGATAAAACAAACAGTGATATAAATATAAATAACTTTATAAAAGAATCTATTGATTATTGGAATGAACAAATTGGAAAATTAATTAATAAAAATATTATTATTAAATTAAAAAGTAATAATTTAATTAATATTTTTAGGGGAGATTATGCTGATACTGCAAGTTTTGATTTAGAAAGTAAGATTATTGAATCAGGAATATTTAATTGTATTATTCATGAAAAAAAGAATTTCTCACATGGAAGATTTATTAATTATGAAAATTTAAATAATAAATTTTCAATATATTTTAAACAAAAGTCTACAACTAAATATGAAATAGAATTACTAAAATATTTAGGAAATGATTGCTTATTAATAGAAAGCAAATATGATGGTTTACTAGCAGAGTTTGATTTACTTATCGCATCACAACTTATTATATATTACATTGGCAAAGTTTTGGATATTGACGTATCTAAGCCAAAATATTCTGATGACGCTATGAAAATATATTTTTATAAAGGAGATTTATAATAAATAATAATTAAAATATCTAGATTAGTTCTAGGTATTTTTGTTTAATCAAGCTGTTTCATGATATAATGTATACATATGATAAAAATTAATTAGAAGGGAAGATGATTATGATTAAAAATGATGTAGTTAAAGCAATAGTAGAAATACCATTTAGGAGTAGAAATAAATATGAGATTGATAAGAAAACTGGAAAGATACAGTTAGATAGAGTTTTATATTCAGCAATGGGTTATCCAGCAGAATATGGAACAATAGAGGAAACTTTAGCGCCAGATGGGGACCCACTTGATATATTAATAATGGCAACAGAACCAACATATCCTGGGTGTGTTATTCCAGCAAGAATAATAGGTTATCTTAAAATGATAGATAATGGAAGAGAAGATTTTAAGATTATCTCAGTAGTAGATTGTGATCCAAGATATGATGAAGTACAAAATTTAGAAGATATATCTAAATTCACATTAAAAGAAATAAGAAACTTTTTTGAAAATTATAAAAAGTTACAACATATAGAAGTAGAAGTAGGAAAATATCATTCTAAAGAAGAAGCATTAGAATTATTAGAAAAATGTAGAGATAATTATAAAAAACAAATTAATAAATAATAATTTGTCATTATGCTATAATT
>CAVBMP010000162.1:0-9317 GCA_963596555.1 Bacteroides helcogenes | reverse complement strand
GTTATTAAAACAACTATAAAAAAACTTAATAAAATTTCAACAACTACGTTATCTATAAAAATATAGTCAGACAGTGTACTTACAAAAGTCTTTATAGAACTTATAATAATATTATCCTTTGTTATTGTTCTATATCCATCAGAATTATTAAATATAGTTAAATATGCACTATTACTAAACATCATTATACTACCAAACAGTGATCCTATAAAATAAATTATGTTGGCAATACTGCATTTTTTAAACTTAGTTTTCTCATATACTAATATAATAATAATTAAAAATAAATTATATAATGTTATATTCTCTATAAATAAAGAACCTACAAAACCAATGATAAAATAAAATATTAATTTTATTATTTTTTTATCATTAAATTCCTTTTTGTCATCCAATAATTTTATATTTTTATAAATTATAAATAAAATTAATAATATTGGTAAAACATAATTTGCGAATCCTGATGCCCAAGTAACCGTTTGTCTTAATATTGTAACAGGCATTAGCAATAATAATATTATACTAATCAATATATTCGTTTTATTTTTTTCATTTACAATTTTATATATATATTTAACTATCAAAGCGAATGAAACAGTTTCTACAATAACTCTTATAGCTCTATATCTAGTTAATACTAAAACTAGCAAATTCCCAGCATATCTTCCATTATAATTATCAAACCAATTGCTAAGTCTATCAAGTCCAATTCTAGTTCCCCACGCCCAATCATCGCCAGAATAAGGAAAAAAACAACATAATAGCATAAATATAAGAAATAACAAAAGATAAAATTTGTTATCTATTATTTTAAATTTCTTTAAAATTTTATTATTTTTAAATTTATGATTTGACTTGTTAAAAACAAGAAACTTACTTAATATATAATTTAACACTAAAATAATGAATTGTACAATAATTTTTGCAATAGAATCATTTATTTTAAAAACTGAAACCATAAGACCCATTGATAGCATGTCTATTATTAATGTTGATAATCTAGCTAAAAAGAAATTTAAACATTCTTTAGTTATTTTTTTATTTTTACTTTCAAATACATATTTTCTATTTGTTACAAATGCGAAACTAACGCATAAAATCCAAGAAATAATATTTGCAACTTGTAATTGTATTGGATTATTTGCATCTAATATTGTAAATGTTAGCAAATAATAACTCGCTAAACTAACTACCGTAGTCAACCCTCCAACAATAACATACATAATTATTTCTCGATATTTTCTAAATATTTCTTTTATTTTTTTCATAATCATACTCACCTAATATTATTTTTTTATTATCTCATTATATATTCTTTCGCAATTATTTGTATCATAAAACTTAAATGTTTTTTCAATTCTTTTTAAATATTTCTTTTCTATTTTACAATCATTCTTAATCATTTTAATTAATTCATTAACAAATTTATTATAATCAGTTAAGCATGGCCCAAATCCCATTTTATCATAATCAAAATACCCTTTTTTATAAACCTGGCCTTCATAAAATTCATCCCTATCCGGTTGATAATAAATAACTGGTTTTTTTAAATATGCAAAATCGAAAGATACACTTGAATAATCTGTAATTAAAAGTTTATTTTCACAAAACTCTTTTTGATAGTTTATGTTTTTTGTATCAATTTCAATATATTTATTTAAATTAAAATCTTTTATTTGTGGCATAACATTAGGATGTGGAATAAATCTAATCTTATATTCTTTTTCATCCAATGTTTTTAATAGCCTTTTATCATTAAATACCTTATTTATGAACTTATAATAATCAGAATTTTTAAATTCTGGATTGTATATTCTTTCTCCTGTTTTTTTGTCTATTCCTATAGATAGAGAATTTCTCCAAGTTAATGAAAGCATTATTCTATTCTTTAATTTTACATTTTTTATGTTTAACAAATTGTCGAATCTCGAAAAGCCAGTCAATTTTACTACATCTTTACCAAAATTGTACTTACCTCCTATTATTGAATTATATTCATTCAAACATGCGGTTACGAAAATATCTATTCTTTTTGAGTTAATATTTAACCATGGACTCAAATCATCCTTTGTTATGCCATGCTGTAAAAATACATATTTAAAATAATACTGATCTCTAATGTATGCTCCACTTTTGCCCAAAGGATTGAAAATATAATTCTCTACATGTGCTGATGCAACTACATCAGTATTATTGAAAAGTAATTTATATTTAGTAGATTTAGGATCTAATACTTTTCCTATTTTTTTTATTCTTTCATAATCCTTACTTGATGAAGACAAAATAAAATAAGTATCTTTTTCGGGATGATTATTTACCATATAATGGAAGAAATGTTCTCCGTTATCATCCGCTCTATCTACTCTATCTGAAATAAACCATATTTCTTTACGTTTGAATAATTTAAAAGCTTTCGTATATACCCTGATAAATAAACTTTTATATTTTCCTTTTACTAATAAATAAATGTCATTTAATAATTCATAATATAAGGATTTTAGTATGTTTTTCTTGCTATTATAAATACATCCACTTTTTAAAACCAAAGTTCTATCTTTAAAATGGTGATAACTTCTAGGAAGTGATTTAGAAAATATTGCTCCTATTCCAAAATTAGGATTTACGTGTAGTTTCCCTACTGTGAAACCTAATTTCCAAAAATTATTTTCTATAGGTACGCTAAATTCGATTCCCACATAATCATAAATTTCTTCGCCAGTAAATGACACTACATTTGGTTTTGAAGCAAGTTCATAGTATTTTATATGTACATTTTTATTATTTAAAGAAACTTCAAAATCATCTCTATTAATATATTTCAAATTGATTTTTCCAAAAAATTTTAATGTTTCTTTATCTGAATATACTCTATCAATCTGAATTAAATTCAATTTATTAATATCTAAACAGCAGTTATTAATACATATTTCTTTAGGTGTAAAAGAAATCATGCTTTTTTCATTCTTATCATATTTTAATTTTAATAAAAATATTTTTTCATTATAATTCAAATTTTTATGTGATAATATTACGTCATCATCAGTTTTTTTTATCAAATATATTAAGTTATCCGAGTAATTTTTTCGTTGCAAATTATTTAAAGGACTTGATATTTTATTATATTTTAATCTCCATTTAATATCGTACATTACAATGTATTGAATATATTTTAAGACTCTGTGATATTTTTTTTGTGATAATTCATATAAGTACTTATGAACATTAATAGGTTTTAATAAATACCAATCCATATTTTCTATTTGATTTTGTACAGTTGATGAAAAATTGTTTCTTCTTCTATAATAATATTTTGGTTTTTTTAACATCATTATAATGTTTTCATCTAATAATATCTCATTTATCAATCTAGTATCTTCACCATATTTCACATCTTTTGAAAATTGATATTTTTTCATTAACTTTAAACTTAAAAATAAAGAAGATACACTGGATTGTGGATAATTATATATCTCATAAACATTAATAATTTTATTCTTAGAATACTTATAATTCAATGGGTGATTGCCTTTTTTAGCGTCAAAAAATATTAATTTGCAACTGAAAATTTTAACATTTTTATTCCTTTTATAATTTTTATATACATCTTTAAACGCATGGCGATCCCAGATATCATCGCCATCAAGAAAATTAACTAATTCGCCCTCGGCATATTTTAAACCATTATTCCTTGCAACTGATACCCCGGAATTTTTTTGTTTAATATAAATAATATTATTTGGATACATAGCTTTAAACTTTAAGCAAACATCTTCACTATTATCTGTACTTCCGTCATTTACTAATATCAATTGAATATTTTTGAATCCAATCGATTGTTTTACAACAGACATAATAGTCTCTTCTAAATAATTACCAACGTTGTAAACGGGTATAATAACACTAATTTTAAACTTTTTCATCATGACCTCCTCAAAAGATTAATTAGTGAAAAATACTTCACACTATTTTAATTAATTTAATGAACGCATATATTCTTCATATTTAGCCATTATTTCTTTTGGATCGCCTTCATCTTTAATAAGACCATCATGCAACCAAATTACCTTATCACAAAGTTCCACTATTGTTTTAGTACTATGAGATACTATTACAACTGTTCTATCAGAGTCACTTATTAACTCTTTCATTTTGTTGTAACTTTTTTCTCTAAAATGAATATCTCCAACACTTAATACTTCATCAATAAGCATAATATCAGTTTCTAATATTGCAGTTATTGAAAAAGCAAGTTTAGAATACATTCCTGATGAGTAACTACTAACAGGCTTATATATAAAGTCTCCAAGTTCAGAAAATTCTATAATATCATTTATCTTCTCTTCTACTTGTTCTTTTGTATAACCTAGAAGTAATCCAGATAAGAATATATTTTCATAACCTGTTAATTTCTTTTGGAAACCTACTCCAATTGATAAAAGAGAAATACTATTACCATGCAAGTTAATACTACCAGAGTCGGCAGAAAATATACCTGATATTGCTCTTAAAAGAGTTGACTTACCACTACCATTTCTTCCACATATACCGAGTATTTGTCCTTTAGGTACTTCAAAAGAAACACCTTTAACAGCTTTAAAGATTTTACCAGAACCTTTTCCTTTAACACCCATCTTCTTTAAAGAAAAACGATTCATATCTCTATAATACACATGTAAATCTTTAACTGTTATTGCTATATCATCATTCTTCTTCATTATTTCATCACCTTTACATATGTATTTTCATATTTATATATTGTATTAATTCCATATACACAAATTCCTATTGATACAAAGAACCAAATTAATGTCCACATTCCTACTGGAGGTGTACTATATATTAAAACATTTCTCATATTATATATAAAATTAGCAAGAGGATTTATATCAAGTAAAATCGTTCTATAAACCTCATTATGTATTCTTGATGATATATCAAAGAATATACCTGTCATATAAAATAACATTCTAAGACCAATAGTAACTAAGTTTGATAAGTCTTCTATAAATACACCAACATGCATAACTAAAGTAGAAACTCCAAATGTAAATATAATTGATACTAATAATATTGGTAAGAACCATAATACATTCCATGTAATTGGTACTTGATATATAAGCATAAACAAGAATACTAATAAGAATGAAACCATCATTTTAAATAAATTAACACCCATTTTAACTATTAATAATACCCATTTAGGTAAATATACTTTAGTTACTGTATCTCTATTACTTGCCACTAATTTAACACTTACTGTAACCATTTTATTAAAGAAATTCCATATAGAAAGTCCAATAAATACAAATACTGGAAAATAGTCTACAGATGACTTAAATATAATTTGTGCAATAAATGTATATATAAGCATAAATGCAAGTGGTTCTAAGATCATCCACATCCATCCTAAATATGAATTTATTACTTCAGTCTTTAATTCAGACTTAGTAGCATAAACAATATAATTTTTATATTTTTTCAAATCTTTTATAAATCTTTTCATTTTATCTCCTTGAAGTACATTAACATTTTATCATAGATTATATCGAACTTCAAATTATTTAACTTAGTTAATAATTAAAAATATCTAAAATTGCAATATTTCAGGCATTTTTAGATATTTCATTATATATTCTTTCACATTGATTATTATCATAATATAAGAAAAAATTTTCACTTCTATCTTTATATTTTTTTTCATCATTACCATTATTTTTTAAAATAAATTCTAAACGTTTTAATAATTGTTCAGAAGTTATACATAACTCTCCAAAACCTTTTTCGAAAGGTAAATCTAATTCTCTATAACTGTTAAGTCCTGCTTTAAACATATCATAATCTGGAAAGAAATAAATAATTGCTCTTTTTAAATAAACAAAATCAAAAACAAAGCTTGAATAATCTGTAATAAAAACTTTATAATCATCATTATTATACTTCCCGGTACTAAAAATAACATTATTATTTTCTATATTATAATGATGCTCATATCTTTTAAATATAGGATGTAATTTAAAATCTAAAATATAATTGTATTTTTTTAATAATTCTTTTAAAGCATCACTATTTAAAAAATTTTGTGTTTCTTTGTAAAAAGATGACTCCAAAAATAATTCATCATTTGCTACCCATTCATTACCTTGTTTTCCAATTAAATAGTTTCTCCAAGATGGAGCAAACAATATAACATTTTTAGCTTTTTTATCTTGACTAATATAATCGTATCTTGGCATCCCACTTTCTATTAAATTATGTTCAGTAAAAGAATAATTTTCAATTAAATTATTTTTTTCAAATGTTGTTGATATTACTTCTTTATCTATTAATAATCTATCAATAGAATATTTCCATGGCATATGAGCATGTAACACCCCATGTTGTAAGTATATAATCTCTGGATTCTTACTAACATCTATATAATTTAAAAAAGATTTTTTAGTAAAAGGAGAACAATTATTTTGTTCTATATATGCAGTTATTATTTTATTAGCATACAAATAATATAATTTATGTTTAATAGATTTAAACTTTATCAAATGCCTTCTTTGCTTACTATTAAATATTTCTTTAATTTCTCTTTTGCTATGCGTTGTAATAAAATATCTCTTAATACCATCTTTTTTTTCTAAATCATGAATAAATTGGTAGTAACCATTATCTTTTCTAACACCTTTGCAATCATAATATAGCCATACTTCCTTTTTTACATAAAATATTTTTGCAAGTAATCTTGTAAGCCATCTTTTTTTATCATTTATAAAAAATCCTAATTCTAAAGAATGACTAAATTTCTTTGCTTGTTTCTTATTTGATTTTGTAATATAAATTGCATATTTATCTGTCTTATATTTATAACCATAACGATAATATTCATATCTTAATAAATTATCATTAAATATTGTTTTATGTTCAAAATAGAATTTTGTATTTAATAATGATGTCCCAGCTTTAATCTTAAATTCTATTTTAGGGCAATCTTTAATTTGTAAATCTATTTCAAATAGATACGTTTTTGTAAATTTTTCTTTTCCATTTAAATAATCGAAAGATGAATCTCTTAGTTCTATTTTTTTATTACTACGTTTGTTTGATACATATAAGTATAGTTTTGGCTTTTCAACTAAAGAAAATATTGGAGATTTTATATATGCCCTTATTCTTATTTTATCATTTAAAATTTTCATTGTTAAAAAATGTATTTCCACAGAAGAAGTAGCATATACCAATTCATTATTATTCATTATGCCTATATTACTTGTATTATTGCCTTCCAATGGAATTAATTTAGCATTATTTTTTAGATTTAAATAATACATTTTATAATAAAAATCTATAAGAGGGTGATTTAATATAACATAATCATCACACATATCTAATAACTTTAATATTCTACCAATTTCTTTTTCATATTTTTTTCCTTCATATTGATAAGGCTTTAATATATCCTTTTTGTTTTTCCAAATCACATCATTTAAGAATAATGCTTGGAAATATCTTGGTACCATACCTTGAAAGGAACCAAATAATTCTTCCCAAAACATTGTTGTTGCATCAAATAAATAATATGCGTAAAAATAGCTTTTTGTTAAACTATTAGATCTTTGCAAATATAAATATTCAGCTTCTTCTACATAGCCGATTTTCATTTTAGAACGAATAACATCAATACTATATTTTTGATCTTCATGTACTTTAATATTAGTATCAAAAAGGCACGTTTTTTTTCCTAAATTCTTAACCATATAATTTATTGTTGTAACACTACAATAAATATTTTCATTTTTTGTTAAATCATATACTCCAGTTTCTTTTAAAAAATTATATCTATAATGCAATTTTTTACTTTTAAAGCCATTTCGCATAGGTATTATTTTGTATTCAACCAAATCAACCTCATCATAATGTTTATCGAAAAAAAATGTTAATCTCTCTAAGGCACTTTTATTTAAAGTATCATCAGAATCAAGAAAGCAAATATATTTTCCTGTTGCTAATTTAATACCATTGTTCCTAGCTATATTTGATCCTTGATTTTCTTGATGTAAATATTTAATATTATCTGGATATAATTCTAAATACTTTTTGCAAATTTTTTCACTATCATCGATTGAGCCATCGTTTATTAATATCAATTCTATGTTTTGCTTAAAATCAAGCGTTTGATTTATTAAACTCAAAATACTATTTTCTACATAATCATAAACATTATAAACGGGCATTATTACACTTACCAAGAACTTATTATTAGTTTTATTACTCATTTTCCCTCCAAAACATTATGAAAAATTATCCATCCATTCATCATATAAGGTTACTTTTTCATAATCGCTTAAAAATCTAACTGATAAATTTACTTGAGATTTATAATATTCATCAAACAATTTCTTCTTTTTGTCGCTTATCTTTTTATCAATAGTTTTAGATATATTATTCTCTTGATAATATTTTAAACTATAAGTTTTATTAAAGTAATAAAGATTTGATTTATCCTCTATTAATCCTGTTACAATTCTATTTGTCATCTTATGATGGATGTGTCCATATTCCCCCTCTGGATTATGTGTCACTATTTTATTCCAATCCTTTAAATTAATTATATTTTTTATATCTTTAGTTATTAAGTCATATTCATCGTCCCATTCTGATCTTTGACCTTCTACTAAATCAGGATAACCAAGAGCTATATATTCATCATTAAAATAATTCATCATTCTTTTAAATTCATTTAATCTTGTTTCACTAGAGCCACAAGTTACACAAACAACAACATAATCATTGTTCATAAGTTCAGTTCCACCGAATAATAAATCATCATCTGGATGTGCAACTATCATAAGATTTTTATTTTTATAATTATTTTTAAATAGTAATTTATATTTTAGGTCGCCTTGTTTTAAAACTTTTATTTTAGCTTTTGTATCAAAACCATAGAATGATAAAAATGATTTTTCGCTCCATTTGTAAGAAGGACTATTTTTCCAAATATAATCATCATACTTGTTCTTTTTTATAAATATAATATTAGAACCAGCATCAACCTGTCTTTTAACACTTTCATATCTTTCATTATTGCTTAAATATATACTATGATAAATGTAAAGGTAAGAAGATAGAACTATGGTAAGTGAAACAAATAATACTTTAAAAGCATACCCATTTTTATCTTTAATTAATAAATTATATAACTCACTTGCAAATAATATATAGAAAATAAGTGCTGGTAGACTGCATCTATGACCAACTGGAGTCAATACTAGTAATGGTGCTAAAACAACTAATACGCTTCCCATATAAAATAGTAACTTATAACCTACTAT
>CAVBMP010000161.1:0-4408 GCA_963596555.1 Bacteroides helcogenes | reverse complement strand
TGTCAATACTTTTTTAAAAAAAATGAAAAAAATTATTTTTTTTCATTTAATAGGTTACTTTTATCACTAAATGTTGTATGTAATAAGGTCATACTTTTTTCTCCTAACGGATTTTTAAGATACTTTTTATATAAAAGTTTTAGTTCTTTATTATTGTGAGCAAATTTATTTGCTCTTTTTTGATCAATTTTATAAAGTCCTTCCGCTCTTTGTTGTTTTACTTCTTCTAGTTTTGGAATAGCACACAATGGTTGCCCACCGCCACCTATACATCCACCTTTACAATTCATAACTTCGATAAAATGGAATTTTTTATAATAGTCATCCTTAAGAATTGCTTCCAGATTCTCCATTTGTTGAACAACTGCAACTTTAATAACATATTTATTTATTTTTACAGTTGCTTCTTTTATTCCTTTAAATCCTCGTAAGTCATTGAAAGTTAAATCTTCTTTTTTTAAATTTTCGTTAGTTAACATTCTATATAGTGTTCTTATTGCTGATTCTGTAACTCCACCAGTATTACCAAATATTACCCCTGCTCCACTACTATCTCCTAAAATGCTATCATATTCATTTTCTTCTAAAGTGGATAAATTAATTTCTTCTTCTTTTAAATATATTGCTAGTTCACTTGTAGTCATAACATAATCAATATTAGGTGTATATTCTTTAGCCTCCATTTTTTTTGAAGTACATGGTGTAATTGCAACTGTAACTATTTTTGAAGATTCAAAGTTCTTTTCTTCGGCAAAATAAGTTTTAATTATTGAACATTGCATACCAATTGGACTTTTACAAGTTGATAAATTTTCTAATAACTCAGGGTGATATATCTCGGCATATTTAACCCAAGCAGGACAACAACTAGTAAACTGAGGTAAGGCAAGTCCTTCTTTTAATCTTTTAGCAAATTCAGTTACTTCTTCCATTATTGTCAAATCTGCACCAAATGCTGTATCAAAAACATAATCAAAACCTATTTTTTTTAATGCTGTTACTATTTTTTTCTCTACATTATCGCCAGGATTCAAATTAAATGCTTCACCTAATGCTACTCTTACAGCAGGAGCAATAATACCTACAACTATTTTATCATTTGAGACTATTGTTCTTTTAACGTCATGATAACAATATCTGGGTATAATAGCACCTGTTGGACAGTTTAACAAACATTGACCGCAACCCAAGCAAATAGGATTTTTACATTTTTTTATATCATATTTCAAATTAACTATATTTTCACATGTTTTCTTACATTGACCACAATTAATACATTTTTCAGGAATCCTCACAATTGCAGGATTATATGGATCAATTTTTACTTTTTTATCTTCTACATCATCATTAATTATTTTTTGAGTTTCTTTTTCTGTTACTTCTTCAAGCATCGAATCTATAACATCCACTAGTTTTTCTGATTTTTCAAAATTATCCCTACTTGCCCCACATTTTGGACAAGAATAATTTTCAGTTAATTTTTCAGATTCAATTTCATAACCACATTTGCATATATATTTATTCATGTTTACTCCTTATTTATGAAATAATTATACCATCATTTAATTGTTTTTTCTATTTATTTCAAAATAAAACATTGTTCCATTTCCTTTACTACTATTTACGCCATATTTATATCCATGTGTTTCTAATATTGTTTTTACAATAGATAAACCTAATCCTGTACCATATGCATTTCTCTTATGCTTTAATTCGTTATGATAATATTTATTCCAAATATATTTTATATCTTTTTCATCAATGCCTTTACCTGTATCAATTATTTCAATTCTAACATATTTTTTTTCTTCTTTTAAATTAATATATACTTTTTTATCTTCCCCTGTATAATTAACAGCATTATTAATTAAATTATATATTACTTGCTCTATTCTTGTTTTATCTGCTTTAACAATAACTGATTTTTTATTTTCATATATAAATTTATATTTTTCATCTTTTATTAATATTTTATACCTTTTTATGATAGATTTTATTAATTCATTAATATCAAATTCTTCTAGTTTTAATTCATATGTTTTAGATTGTAATTTAGATAAATTCAATATATCATTTACTAGCAATGTTAATCTATCTGTTTCTTCAATTATTATATCCATATTTTCTTGTTTTTTTTCTTTTGTTTGTGTAATATCTCTAGTCATTTCTGCATACGCCTTTATCATTGTTAATGGTGTTTTTAAATCATGACCAACATTTGCCATTAAATCCTTTCTTAAACTATCTGTTTTAGAAAGCTCATTTTTTGCTCTTTCTAACGTTTCAGAAAGATTTTTAATTTCTTTAATGTTACTGGTTGTATTAAATGAAACATCAAAATCACCTTTTGCTAATTTATTTGCTGAGTCACTTATTTTTACAATAGGATCTGTTAGTATTTTTGAAATTAAAGAACTAATTAGTATAGCAATTATCAACATAGCTACAACTATATAAATATATTGACTTTTTATTAATGTTAATGATGTATCTAATGGTTGTATTGGTGCATTTAAAAATATATAAAGGTCATTATCTAATTTAATCCCTTTGAGTAATGTATTATTTTTAAATCTATATGTTTTTATAATTGTCTGATCTTCAGACTTGCCACTCTCAATAAATTTATTTATAAAAGTTAAATCAGCTTTATTATCTCCTATAACACATCCTCTATTGTAAGAATTTGCTACAGTAACTGTGTTATCATCAGAAAATATTGCCATACATATTCCATTTTCATATGATAAATCTTCTAAATATTTATTATCTATTACTTCTTTTGATAATATTTCTTCGGTAATTTTATTTAATTTTTTAGTTTGATATATTTCATAATATTGTTTTAATAAACCTATTTGCATTATAAATAATAACAATAATATTATGCAAGAAAACGTTATAAAAAATGCTAAAACTGTATTTCTTATTTTTGGATTATTTATAATCAAATTTATACCCCATTCCTCTAACAGTTGTTATTAAGTTTCTATATTCTTTTAAATTATTTCTTAGCATTTTAATATGAGTATCTATAGTTCTATCATTACCAAAATAGTCATAGTTCCATATATTATTTAATAATTGTTCTCTAGATAATGCAATTCCCTTATTATTTATGAAATATACTAATAAATCATATTCTTTTGGTGTTAAATTAATTTCTTTATCATCTATATAAACACAATGGCCTAAATAATCTACTTTAAGTCCTTTATATTCAAAAATATTTTTATCTCTTTTATATCTTTTAATTATAGCATTAATTCTTGCTAATAATTCTTTTGGACTAAATGGTTTAGTCATATAATCATCTATTCCTAAATCAAAACCGGCTAGTTTATCGTATTCTTCTCCTCTTGCTGATAATATAATAGTTGGTGTATTATATTTTTCTTTTATCTCTTTGTATGCTGTAAAACCATCCATTTTAGGCATCATTATATCCATTACTATGATATCTGCTTCTGATGCTAGTTTAATAGCATCAAAACCATTATCTGCTTCAATAACTTCGTATTTATTTCCTAAACAATATTCTTTTATAACATCTCTTATTAATTTTTCATCATCTACTATTAATACTTTCATTAAATCACCTCTGCAATAAATATAATAACACATTGTGAATTTTTAGTGAAATTTTTATGTTCATATAGTAATTTTAAGTGTTAATTATTTGTTAGTATTTGAATAATAATTAAATTCGGCTATTTCAGCTGCAATATTTTCTAAATCTTCAAAATCATCTTCTAATAAAACATCCTCAATTTCAAACATTAAATTTTTAAGTGATGTGCACTTGTAAGGATCTATTTTATATTTTAATAATATTTGAATTTGATACTCATTTAAAAAAATTCCATTTCCTATTTCTTTATGCATATATCTTTCATCAAAAAGATCTTTAATATTTATTTCTTGATTATTAATTATCATAAAAACCTCTTTATTATTAAATAAAAAATCACTATTAATCAGTGATTCCATATTTGTCTTTGAATTTTTGTACATTTCCTGTTTTTACAGTTTTAAATTTGCCTGTATAGAATGAATGACATTTATTACAAGATTCTAATTGAATTTCTTCTTTAGAAGATTTTACTTCAAATTCATTTCCACAAGCACATTTAACTTTACATACTTTTTGTACTGGATGTATTCCCTTTTTCATTTTTATCCTCCTCGCCATAACTTATTAACAGTTATAGAAATAACTTCATTTGGTATTATACATGCTTTTTATAAATAAATCAAGTATAATTAATTTTTTTCTTCTATTTTATTAACCAATTTTGTAAAAATGAAATAATTATCTTTTAATGAAAGTTTACTTTTTGTATTATATATATCTTGTTTTAATTTAATATGTGTATAATTTGTGTCATTATTTGAACAAGAATTATCC
>CAVBMP010000160.1:0-6247 GCA_963596555.1 Bacteroides helcogenes | reverse complement strand
AAGATAGGAAGTTGAAAGATTTGAAAAAAATAATATTAAAAGATAAATTAACCGAATAAAATAAAAAAAGTTAACAAAATAATAATGAGCGTGCTCCGAACGGAAGTGAGGACTAAACGATATGAATTGTAAATGGTAAAATAAAAATTGATAAAGATGTCATAAAACCTATGACATCTTTATTTTGAGATTAACATAAAAATTAATAAAATTGATTATAAAATAATTTACATTGTAAAATGTTTATGCTAAAATTGATATGTAGGGTAGTTGAAGAATTGTAAGACTATTGTTTTACATGCATTACAACTTAAATAACTCCACAAGATATATGTAAAGGAGGTATGAAGTAACTAATGAAAAAGAAAAATTTGGATTTAGTTGCTGCAGTAGTAGCCTTACTCATTGCAGTATTTGGATTAAGTGTGTCTTTGATGGCACTTAGTACATCATTTAAAACACTTAAAACCAAAGGGTATGCAACTATAAATTCTCAGAAGTGGGATATTCATTTTGCAAACCTGTCCAACTTTACATATGAAGGAACGGCTAAGGGACTTATTAATCCAACTATTGATGATAAATCAACTGTTATCGGTTCATTTCGCGTTGAGTTTAATAGTATGGATGATACGGCATCATATACATTAGATGTCGTTAATAACAGCGGTATAGATGCCGTAGTCACTTCACTAGTTCAAACTGAACCAATTTGTACTGGAAAGGATGTTGAATCACAGAGTGATGCTGATATCGTATGTAAGAATTTCAAGTATAAATTGACATATTTGGATGGAACTGATATTAAAGTTGGAGATGTTTTGAAAGGTAACTCACTTCAAGCCCTAAAACTTAGTATGTGGTATGATGGAGATATATGGCCAGTTAATTCTGTTGACGTAGATAATCTATCAGTAACATTATACTATGGACAAGAATAATTTAGAAAAGGAGATATTAAGATGAACAAAGAAAGAGAAATGAAAACATTAGTAATTGCTGCTTTAGTTATTTCAGTAGTTGCAATTGGAGTAGGTTTTGCTGCATTTAGTACAACATTACAAATCAACGGAACTGCTACTGTTAACACATTAGGATGGGATGTTAGATTTACAGATATACAACTTGATAGTGTTAATTCTACTGCTGATGTTAGTGCTAGTACTCCAACTATTTCAAATGGAACAATTGGAGACAATACAACTGCTACTAAAATTTCTACTATAAGTGCTAAGTTTACTGAACCAAATCAAAAGTTAGTATACAAAGTAACTGTTTCAAATAATGGTGACTACAATGCTTTACTTACAGGTACAAGTATTCCAACAGCTGGAACTAGTGGAACTATAACTGCTACTGGTAAAACAGGTGCTGCTACTGCTACAACTGATGCTGCAAATGTACTAAAACATATTAAATTCTCATTTACTAAAGATGATGGTAGTGCTTTAGTAACTAATACTGATAAAATTGCTAAAAAGACTAATAATGTGGCTGGAACTCAAACATATCTTTATACAATCGAATATGAAGATTTTAGTGACGCTAATGATTTACCAGTTGAAGAAGTAACTGTAAATATTCCAGAACTTACATTAACATTTAGTCAAACAAATTAGTTTAATTTAAGTTTATCTTGATTTAGGTATATCTTATTTTGCGAAATGAGTAAGATATACCTAATCATATTATTTATTAAAAAAATATTTAAAAGAGGTGGTGTGATGAAATCTAGCGAAAAAAAAGTTGCTATTATAGAAATAATTGCTTTAATCATATTTCTTTTAGATATTTTTGTAACAAATAGATTGGGCAGTATTAGTCTGTCTATACTTCTTGGATTTATATTCCTTATATCTATTATGTTTCTTGGTTATGAAAAAAGTAGACAATTATTTACTAAAGATGTCTTAATGACAATTATAATATATTGTATGTTTTATTACATAATCACATATATAAGTGGTATTTGGCTTGGATTTTTAAGAAGTGGTTACAATTTGAAAGTAATTGGTATATTAAAAAACACTATACCTATAATATTAGTTATAGTTACTAGTGAGTTTTTAAGATATGAATTAGTTCAAAAAAGTAAAGATAGAAAGTTACTTATTATATTAACTTGTATATTATTTACTGTTATTGATTGTGTAATGGTAAGTTATCAATATGATTTACATACTACATCTGGACTTATCAAAATGCTTTATGCAAGTACATTACCATTACTATCAAAAAATATATTACTTACTTACATGACACTAAAATTTGGATATAAACCAAGTATTATATATAGATTGTTTATGGAAATACCTATGTTTATATTACCAATATTACCTGATATAGATTTATATGTACAAACAGTTCTTAATTTATTATTTCCTGCGATTATTATGTATAAATTATATAGGGAATTCAAAAAGAAAAATAAAAAAGAAAGTATAAGAAATAATAATAAATCTGATAAGATAGTTACTGCGGGACTTGTAATATTAATTATACTTATGGTTTCTTTAACAAGTGGAGTATTTAAGTATTATGTTTTAGCAATAGGATCTGAATCAATGGAACCTAATATAAATAAAGGTGATGTAGTAATTGTAGAAAAATTAGATTCAGAAGAAAAAAGAACATTAAAGGTAGGGGAAGTACTAGTATATAAACATAATGATATGGTTATAGTTCACCGTATAGTTAAAATAAAAGAATATAATAATAAATTATATTTTAATACAAAAGGTGATAATAATGGTGAAGAAGATAGTTGGACAATTGATGAAGAACTTGTAATAGGAAGAGCTAGTTTAAAAATACCATATCTTGGAGTCCCAACAGTATGGTTAAATGAAAAGGTGTGATAAAATGAATAATACTCTGAATGAAAATGATTCACAGATAAATAATGATATTAAAGAAGTAAAATTATTTACTATGAGAAAATGGTTTGTATGTATGATGATTCCAACAATAATCATGCTTATACTTACATTGTTTGTCTTAAAAGGATCAATGTATAGTGAGAAAGAATCAGTAGTAAATTATAATGAAACTGGTGATGTAGATTATAAAGTATATCTTAAAGATAATTCATTCTATAGTGATAAGTATTTAGAAAAAGATATGCAATATGTAGCTGGTTTAATAGATAAGATTGATATCAATTATAAATTTGATATGAAATCTGATTATAATTTAAATTATAATTATAAATATAATATTAAAGCTGATTTATTAATAACTGATCCTAATGATAATAATAAAATTTTATATAAGAAGACTAATGTTTTAGTAGAAGATAAAGAAAATAAAGCAACAGTTAGTAATTTTATATTAGCAGATAATGTTAGTATTAAATATGATGAATATAATTCATATGTAAATTCATTTAAAAAAACATATGCTTTATCAGTTAAAAGTAAATTAATAGTTACTATGGAAGTAACTACTACTGCTAAGAGCAAAGTATTAAAAGAAGATTTTAATAAAGTTAATAAGTTATCATTAGCAATACCACTTTCAGAGCAAACTATTGATATTGGTATTGATACAAGTACTATAAGTAATGCAGGAACTTTGGATAAAAATTATATGTCTCAAATTAAGAAACCTATTGTACTTGTTTTAGGTATAATAGTAGGAATTCTTAGTTTAGCATTATTATATATAAGTTTATATACATTATTTAGCGGTAGATCTAAAATAGATATATATAAATCTACTATAAATAAAATATTAAAAGAATATGATAGGGCAATAGTTACTTCTAAATCAATTGATTCAATTAAAGAAGAAGAACATGATGTAGTTAAAGTAGAAAGTATTGAAGAGTTACTAGATGCTCATGATACTACTGGTCAACCTATATTATATTCTGAATTAATACCTAATGATGTTAGTTGTTTTGTATTATTAAATGGTAAAATATTATATAAATTAATTATTAGAAGAAAACAATTAGAAAAAGAAGAAAGAATTAGAATTAATGAGAGAAATGAATATATTAATTCTATATTAGAAAAATTTAATTGGATTTCTGGTATTAAGAACTTATTTAAAAAGAAAAATATGAATGAAGATATAAATAATAATGAAATAATTAATATTAAAGATAATAATATAGATGAAAAAAAAGATGATTTAGAGCAATAATAGTATTAATTGTATAAGTTATCATTTGAATATTAAATAAGCCTTAAATCATTTAAAAATACATTTAAAAAAGGAATTATTAATTTAATTTCTTTTATTTTATCTTAATACCACATATTTGTAAGATTACCATCATTTATATAATATTTATCCATAAGAACTACATGTGGAAACGATTTACTTAATTCATTCTTTTTATATTTTGTTATTATTACACCAACCTCATCATACCATAATGCTTGTGCTACATAATAATAATTATCATCAATACCAACTATAATACCAATATGACCACCAGCAGCATAACTATGAAGTAAATCACCAACTTTAATACTTGAAAGTATACTATTATTAATTCTTTTTACATCTCCATAATCAGTTAAATCTAAATAATCTGCAAAACCTGCACCTACATCTTTAGGATCAAATCCAGCATTTAATAATACCCATGATACAAAACCACTACAATCAAGACCATTACTGTCATATCTTTTAACAGGATTACTATATAATTTGCATCCCCATGTTTTAGGACCAGTTTTACTTCCAATTATTGAACTATATTTACTTTCTGTTAAGTAAAGACCTTTATGATAATATCTTCCTTCACCATCTACTTTATTAGTAGTTTGTCTTCCATTCTCATAGAAATAATTTATTCTATATGGAAATTCTAATGTAAGGAATCTAGCAACACTTACTGCTGCCGCTCTTGTTGAAGCACCAACTTCATCAACTCTAGTTTTTAATATATCATCTAGTACTTTATTTTCCTCTTCAGAGTATCTATTACATTCTAAATGTTTCTTTTTAAAATCAAACTCATGAGGCATTGAAACTATTAGATCACTTACAATAACATCAATTTTATTTTCAGTACCATTATATTTAGTAATAATAGAAGTATTTCCAATACTATTACTGGTTATTTTACCATCATTAATATCTATTACTGATGATTTACTATATTTAAAATCTAAATTATTTATATTTCCAATTACTTTTATAGGTAATTCTTTTTTATCATTTAATGGCATATATATTTTATCTGATAGTGTTTCTAAATAAATAACATCATCACTAGAATATATAATTTTATCATCTTTTTTCAAAAATATATATTTACTATTATCAAACTTGGTATAGCATTTATTATTATCATCACTTTCTATCCATTCTTTATCATTAATATCTGGTATTTTATATTCATCATTAAATAAGCAATAATATTTTCCATTTAATTCTATTTCTAATTTATTATTTTTGTTTGTGATAGATAGAATAGGGGACTTATTACTTATTAAATTATATAGATAATATGCAGTAAATACTACAAGTAAGAATAATATAAATTTACCAAGTAATTTAAACTTATTTTTCAATTTTCGCTTTCTATATCTTTTTTTTGCCATAATTATCACCATCTTTTATTTAATATTATCATATTATTAAAATTAAAAAAAGATACTTAACATTTAAAGTACCTTTAGTTTACGTTATTTAATAGGGAATATATCCTGTTATGATTATCCTTTACATAAACATCATTACATGGAAAATTAAATTTTATTTTACAATAAGGGTTAGTAAATGATTCTTTTGTTTCATCAGATAACTTTTTATTTTCTACAAGTATTTCAATATTATTTTTTCTACTGATTTTAACTCTTTTGACTTTTAAAGTATAAGTTGAAGTAGGTTTACTTCCAGCATTTATAATTAAGTCACATGAATCTTTATCATTTTTATATGTAATACTTCTTTCAAAATAACCACCGTTACTTTGACATTCTACAATTTCATAAGTTTTCTTTTCTCTTAATATAAAATATAATGCTAAAACTACAAATATAATTATAAAAGTTATAACAATTACTTTAATATTATCTTCTATAAATTCTTCAATAAAATCCATAATTCACACTTCCTAATACCATAATTTTGTTAATTTTCCATCTTCTTTATAATAACTATCCATAAGTACAACATAATAATATCTATTAAATATTGTCTTTTTTGCATATTTATATATTCCTACGCTTACATTTGGAGGAGTCCATAAACTTTCAGCAACGTAATAATATGTATCATCTTCTCC
>CAVBMP010000159.1:0-5212 GCA_963596555.1 Bacteroides helcogenes | reverse complement strand
TCATTAAGTTATATTGAAACTAAAATGAGAAATAAAAAAGAAATATATAAATATTTAAAAAAGAAAGAATATGAAGAAGAACTAATAAATAGAGTAATTGATAAGTTAACTAGTTTAAAAATACTTGATGACAAGCAATATATAAGTGCTTTTATTAATGATAAAATTAATCTTAGTAATGATGGACCTTTTAAAATTAAAAAATTATTATTAGAACTTGATTTTAATGAAAGTGATATAGATAATTATTTAAATAATTTTAATGATTCGTTATGGGAAGAAAGACTTATAAAAATAGTTAATAAAAAGAAAAGTCTTATGAACAATAAAAGCTATTATATGTTTATTACCAAGCTTAAAAATGATTTATTTAATTTAGGATATGATAAATATATGATAGATAATATACTTAGTAATATTGAATATGAGTCAAATGCTTTAGAAAAAGATTTAAATCGTGCTTTGAAGAAATATAAGGATGATAAAAATAAACTAATAAACTATCTTTTAAGAAAAGGTTATAGTTATGATGAAATTAGTGCAAAATTAAAAAACCTCGTGTGAGGTTTCTTTTTTATTCATTTGAACTTTGTGTTTGATTTTCATATTGAGTCATTAATTTATTGAATTCTTTTTCTAATGCAGTATCTTTAAATTTCATTTCATTTTTTTCTCTTAATGCTTTTAAAGCTTTAACATAGAAATTTGATTCTTGAGCAATTTCATTACCAATAATAGTTTTGATTTTATCAGTAACATCATCGTTTAATTCAGATTTTTTATCTTGACTCTTTAAGTAAACTATATGATATCCATATGATGATTTAACTGGTGTAGTAGTGTAAGCGCCAACTTCTAAATCTTTAGCGGCATCAACAACTTCACTTGTATAGTCTCCAACATTTATTTTACCAAGAGAACCACCGTTTTTAGCAGTATCTTCATCTTTAGAATATTTTTTAGCTAAATCTTCAAATTTTTCACCTTTGTCTAATGCTTCAATAACTTCTTTAGCAGTATTTAATGCTTTTTCTTCTGCTTCTTTCTTTTCATCTTCAGAACTATTATCATTAGCATCAATTGTTATTAAGATATGACTAACTTCCATATCACCAACATATTCATTTTCATAATATTCATTGATTTGTTTTTCAGTTACTGATTCTTTAGCATAATCTTCAGTCCATAAACTTCTTTTATAATTTAAAGATAAGTAATCTCTATAAGCATCTTCATCTTTAACACCATAGTAATAAGATAAGTAAGTGTCAAAATCAGCATTTAATTCTTTTGCTTGTTTTTTAGCAGATTTAATATTTTGATTTACATAATTAGTTTCACTATTATCAGTTTTATATAATTCCTTTAATAATTTAGAATCAATTAAATCCATTAAATATTTAGCACCATAATTATCTTTTAATACTTTATAAAGATCATTAGAACTAATACCACCTTCTTTAAATGTTACGACTGCATTTTCACCATTTGATAATTTTACACTACATCCTGTAAGTAATAGTATACTTGCTAGAACTAGAAATGTTTTTTTCATAAAATCCTCCTAACTCTTATTATAATAGCAAATAAACTACTAAAATACAAGTAATTATCATACACAAAAAATTAACATTAACATACTATAAAAGTGTAAAGATAAAAAAGGAGGAATGTTTTATGAATACAGGTTGTGGATGTGGATGCAATAATAGAAATGGAATTTCAGGAGCAGCATTTGCTTTAGTATTATTTATTTTATTAGTAATCATACTAGGTGCTTTTATCTAAAAGAAGGAGGTTGATAAGTATGATGGGTTGTTGCAACCAAGGAACTAATTTATTCTTTATAATTTTAATTTTATTCATCCTTCTTGCTATAATCTTCGGAACATGTACAGGATGGTAATATAAAGAGGTTATTCCTCTTTTTATTATGTTTTTATTTTATTTTTGTTAAAATAATGTTATTATATTCATGAGGTGAATTAAAGTGATAGATATTAATCTTATTAGAGAAAATAGAGATTTAGTAAAAGAGAATATTAAAAAGAAGTTTCAAGATCAAAAATTACCTTTAGTAGATGAGGTTTATGAATATGATAAATTATATCGTGAATGTAAGAATAAATGTGATACTTTAAAAAATAAGAAAAACAAATTAAGTGATTCTATAGGTGTTCTTGTAAGAGAAAAGAAACAAGAAGAGATAAATAAAACTAAAATAGAAATATCTAGTATTCAAAGTGATATAGATGAACTTGATAAAAGAGAAATAGAACTTCAAAATAAAATTAAAGAAAGAATGATGGTTATTCCAAATATCATAGATGAATCTGTACCTGTTGGTAAGGATGATAGTGAAAATGTTGAAATAGAAAAGTATGGAGAACCAGTAGTTCCAAAATATGAGATACCTTATCATGCTGATATATTAGAATCAATAAATGGATTAGATAAAGAATCAAGTGGTAGAACTAGTGGTAATGGTTTTTACTATTTAATGGGTGATGCTGCTAGATTAAGTTCTGCTATGCTATCATATGCTAGAGATTTTATGATTGATAAAGGATTTACTTATTGTATTCCACCATTTATGATTAGAAGTGATGTTGTTAATGGTGTTATGTCTTTTGATGAAATGGATGCTATGATGTATAAAATAGAGGGAGAAGATTTATATCTTATTGGTACTAGTGAACACTCTATGATAGGTAAATTTAAAGGACAAATTGTTAAAGAAGAAACACTTCCAATAACTATGACTTCATATAGTCCATGTTTTAGAAAAGAAGTAGGTGCTCATGGTATTGAAGAAAGAGGAATATATAGAGTTCATCAATTCGAAAAGCAAGAAATGATTGTTCTATGTAAACCAGAAGATTCAATGGAATGGTATAACAAAATGTGGAGTTATACAGTTGAATTATTCAGAAGTTTAGATATACCTGTTAGAACTCTTGAATGTTGTAGTGGAGATCTTGCTGATTTAAAAGTTAAATCATGTGATGTTGAAGCATGGAGTCCAAGACAACAAAAATATTTTGAAGTAGGTTCTTGTAGTACTTTAGGAGATGCTCAAGCAAGAAGATTAGGTATTAGAACAAAGGGCAAAGATGGTAATTATTTTGTTCATACACTTAATAATACAGTTTTAGCATCAACAAGAGCATTAATAGCATTCTTAGAAAATAATTATAATGAAGATGGTAGTATAAATATACCAAAAGTACTAAGACCATATATGGGTGGTAAAGAAAAAATTAAACCAATTAAAAAGTAACTCGAAAAAGAGTTATTTTTTTTAAATTTATGATATAATGAAAAAGAATAGGAAAGGAAGTAGTAAGTATGAATAAGTGTCCTAACTGTGGATCAAATACTAAATCAGGGGAAAAATTTTGTGGAAAGTGTGGTACAGCATTACAAGTAGTTCAAAATAATATGAATGAAAATAATCAAATAGTTCAAAATGATAACATAGGTGATAATGAATTAGTTGATGCATTTATTGGTCAAAATGCAGATAAATTAAAAAATGGAAGTTTCTCTGCGAATACATTTTTCTTTGGTTTCTTTTATGTACTATATAGAAAAATGTGGTTATTAGGAGCAGTATGGTTTGCAATTTCAATAATAACTAATTTATTCTTATCATCATTCTCATTAGTTATAATGATGGTACTAGATATTATCGCATCTATTGAATTTAAAAAATTATATGTAAAACATGCTAATGAGGAAGTTGAAAAAATTAAGCAAGAAAATCCTAATGCGACTAAAGAACAATTGTTAACAAAATGTAGAAATAAAGGTGGTACAACTGTATTACCTGTAATATTATTAAGTGTTTTCTATACTTTTGTAGTAATTATATCAATTATCGCAGCTTTTTCACTTATTGGTTCAATTAATGATGCACAAGAAAATGCTGATAACTTAGATAAAGCACCTAGTTCAGAGGTTATTGGTGATTTGAAATTTTCAGTACCAAGTCTTTTAGTTAAAAGTAAATATCAATCTGATAGTTATAAATCATATAACACATCAATTGACAGTAGTGCATATTGCAAATTTAATATTATGACTAGTAATGCAGAATATTATGAAAATGATGCGAAAAGATATTTAGAAAAAAATATATTTTATTCTGCTAGTGATACATATAGTGGTATTTCACAAAAGAATATAAATAATGTTAATTGGTTCTATGCTGATGTAATGACTAGTTATAATGCTAAATTTTATTATTCTACAATATATAATAAAACAATTTATGAATTTGAATTTTCTATAACTAATGATAAAAATGAGTTATGTTCTGAAGCATATGATGAAATTATAAACTCAATGAGGTTTAACTAATATGAATGAATTAATACTATTTGTTGTATCTGTATTACCAGTTTTTCTAATCGGGATGTATATATATAAAAAAGATAAAGAAAAAGAACCAACAAGATTATTAGTAAAATTATTTTTAGGAGGTTTTTTCTCATGTTTTCTTGTATTATTGATTAGTGCTTTATTATCAGTGTTTCCTATATTTTCTGCTGATACTAAAGATTTAAATCTATTTGAATTACTTATACATGTATTTATTGGAGTAGCATTAGTAGAGGAATTTTCTAAATGGATAATGGCATATAAAATATCATATAATGATAATGCATTTAATGAATATTATGATGCGATATTATATTGTGTATTTGTTGCGCTTGGATTTGCTTGCTTTGAGAATTTATTATATGTTTATCAAAATGGTATTTCTACTGGTATATTAAGAGCGTTTTTAGCAGTACCAGGACATGCTTGTGATGGTTTATTTATGGGATATTATTTAGGCCTTTCTAAAATAGCAATTACTAATAATAGAAAAGATTTAAGAAATAAAAATTTAGTTTTAAGTGTATTAGTACCAACTTTAACACATGGTGTATATGATTATTGTTTAATGACTGAAAACACTGTATTTATTATTTTATTTATCATATTTGTAATATTTGTTTATGTTAGAGCATTTAGAAAGGTTAATAAAGTTTCTTCTATAAATAAAAGATTCAAGTATAAAAATAATTTTTGTCCTAATTGTGGACATGTTGTTAGCGAAGATTTTTGCCCTATGTGTGGTAGTAAAAATGAATAATAGTAAGTATTTATATATTTACTATTTTATTTTAAAAAAAATATAGTCAATAAAATTAAATTATGCTAT
>CAVBMP010000158.1:0-7758 GCA_963596555.1 Bacteroides helcogenes | reverse complement strand
ATATATAATAGTTTTACTATTTATTTTTTCAAATGAATTAAAGAGTATAACTATCAAAAAGGATATTATTAAAATAACAGTTGTTCTTATCGATGTTGATAATAAAGAATCTATATTTTTAACACCTTTCTTTGCAAAAATAGTTGTTAATCCGGAAAACACCGCTGCTAAAAGTGCAAATAAAATCCACATATAATCACCTATATTAGTATGCTTAATTTACTAATAATTTACACATCAAACTAGATTATTAATAAAATAAATAAATATAATGATATAATTAAGTAAATGGAGGTTTTTATGTTAAAATACGAAAGTGATTCAAGAAAAGTACAAAAAGGACAAATTTTTGTCGCATTGAAAGGTTTAACAGTTGATGGTCATGATTATATTCCATCAGCAATAAAAAATGGTGCTAGTAAAATAATTTGTGATAGAAAAATAGATTTTGATATTCCTTATGAAATAGTTCCAGATACAGATAAATATTTAAAAGATATATTAAAGAAAGAATATGGAGATAAATTAAGTAAATTAAAACTAATTGGTGTTACTGGTACAAATGGTAAAACAACTAGTTGCTATTTAACTTATCAAATGTTAAATGAATTGGGTTTAAATTGTGCGTATATAGGTACAATTGGATATTATTATAAAGATGATTTTATTTCTCTTAATAATACTACACCTGATGTATTAACTTTATATAATCTTTTAGTTAATGCTTATGAAAGTGGCGCAAAATGTGTAGTTATGGAAGTTAGTTCACAAGCACTATCATATGATAGATTATCAGGAATTGATTTTTCTTTAATAGCATATACAAATTTAACAGAAGATCATTTAGATTATCATAAAACTATGGAGAATTATCTAAATGCTAAATTATTAATATTACAACATTTAAGAGGTAATGCTAAAATAATAGTTAATAAAGATGATGAATATTCTAAATATTTTAGTAAAGATGGTCATAATAGATATACTATTGGTAATGATGGCGATTACAACATTAAGGAATATGAAACATTTCCTAATAAAACAAGTATAACATTTGAATATAATAATAAAGAATATACTGTTTCAATACCATTAACAAGTAAATTTAATATATATAACTACTTAACATGCTTAGCTATATGTAATCAATTAGATTATTCAATAGAAGAAATAATAAAGAAAACTCCTATGTTAAAGGCTCCTAAAGGAAGATGTGAAGTATATGAAGTTAATAATGGATTTGCTGTTATTGATTATGCACATACACCTGATGCTGAAGAAAAAGTAATAAATGCTTATTCAGAATTAAAGAAAAATAGAGTTATTACTATTATAGGTTGTGGTGGCGATAGAGATCCTAAGAAAAGACCAATAATGGGTAAAATTGCTACAGATCTCTCTGACTATGTTATTTTTACAAATGATAATCCAAGAACTGAAAAACCAGAAAATATTATGAAAGATATTTTAGATGGAGTTACAAAAGATAATTATGAAGTTATATTGGATAGAAAAGAAGCAATTAAAAAAGGAATCGATATAATGAATAAAGATGATATCTTGTTAATATTAGGTAAAGGTCACGAAGATTATCAAATAATCGGTAAGACAAAATATCATTTAGATGATGCAGAAGAAGTATTAAACTATAAAAAGTAATACTTCTTTTTATTATAAAAGAACACATTGAGTCATGTGTTCTTAAAAGTTTATTATAAGCAGTAAGGTAGGAATATTTACATATATTCACATTTATTTATTTAATTTTAGTAAAGTGTTTTCATGTTCACATTTTATTTTCTATAAGCATCTCTCCTTTCATATTTATAAGTATAGACTCCAATTGTTAAAATTTTGTGAACAAAAAGTCAAATTAAAGAAAAAATTAAAAAATTTATGGTATAATTTATAGTAGGTGGTAGCATGAATAAAAAAGTAAAATATTTCTTAGGAGTTTTATGTACTCTATTATTTGGAGCGTTATTCTTATTAAATATAGATAATATCAAAGCAGATAGTGGATGGGATGTAGATTTTGATACAGGAGGTTCTAGTTGGAGTGGAGGTTCTGACTGGGGTGGTTCTAGTTGGAGCAGTTCTGATTGGGATTCAGATTATTCCTATAGTGGAAGTAGTAGTTCTGGTAGTTTTTCTAGTTTTGGATTCGTAGTATTTATAATTATCGTTGTTATTATAATCTATTATTTAAAATATAACAATGTCACAACAACAAGCAAATATATTCCTGAATATAAATATAGTCCAATCGATGAAGAATACATTAAAAAATATATTGATGACTTTAATAAGCAAAAATTCTTAGATGATGCATATCAAATATATTTAGATACACAAAAAGCATGGAGTAACTTTGATACTAAAGCATTAAGAAATTTATTAACTGATGAACTTTTCAATACATATAATATGCAATTAAAAGCATTAAAAGCTAAAAAACAAAAAAATATAATGAGTGATTTTGCACTAGAAAAAATAGATACAACTGCAATTAATGTATCTAATAATCAAGTTACTATGAAAGTAGTTTTAGAAGTTAGTTTCTTCGATTATGTTGTCGATATAAGCAATAATGTCTTAAGAGGAAATAAAAATCATAAAGTATCAGTGACATATGAATTAACATTCGTAAGTACTATAAATAAAAAAGAAACTAAAAATTGTCCAAGTTGTGGTGCTCCAATAAATAAAAATTCAGCATCAAATGTTTGTGAATACTGTAATAGTACACTAGTTAAAAATACTTATAGTTGGGTACTTGCTAAAAAAGAAAATAAAAGACAGGAGTTCAAATGATAGAAGAATTAGAAAAATTAGATAAAAACTTTTCAGAAGGAACATTTCTAACAAAAGTAGATCATATATTTATCATGATACTAAATGGTATCATGGATAATGACATGACATCAGTTAAGCATTACTTATCCAATGAAGTTTATGAAAAATTTTGTAAATTAACAGACAAATACATCAGTATGAATGCTACAAGATTATTTGATGAAATGAATGTAAGTTCAACTAAAATAACAAATATCGATATAACTGATGAAGAAATACTTGTTCACGTAAATATAGAATCTAAATATATGGATTACTTAATAGATGAAAATGGTAACTTCTTAAGTGGTGTTAATGATCACAGAATAGTAACAAATCATAACATAATATTTTCAAAGAAAAGAAATGCCTTATCTCTTTCAGAAATCAGAAGATGCCCAGGATGTGGCGCTAGTTTAGATTTAAATGATTCTGCAGTATGTAAATATTGTAATCAACCATTTGATATGAGTGATTATGATTATATAGTAGTTGATATTGATACATTTTAAAAACTTCACACAACGTGAAGTTTTTTATTTATTCCCATTTCCAATTTTTTATTTCTGGTAAATCCTCTCCATATTCGCTAATATATTCATTATGTTCGATCAATTTATTTTTACACCATTCATTTAATGCACTTCTTTTATCTCCAAGTTGAGGTAGATATTTTAATGCATCCATTACTAAATGGAATCTATCTAATTTGTTTTGAACTTTCATATCAAAAGTAGTTGTAATTGTACCTTCTTCAATATAACCATGAACATGCATGCTTTTATTACTTCTTTTATAAGATAATTGATGTATTAAATGCGGATAACCATGAAATGCAAATATTATTGGTTTCTTTTTAGTAAATAAATTATCATATTCATCATCATCAAGACCATGTGGATGATTATCAGGACTAACTAATTTCATTAAATCAACAACATTAATAACTCTTATTTTTAATTTTGGAAAGTTTTCCCTTAATATTTTAACTGCCGCTAATGTCTCTATAGTAGGAGTTTCACCAGCACATGCCATTACTATATCTGGTTCTTTTCCTTCATCATTACAAGCAAATTCCAAACGACCTAAACCTTTTGTACAATGCTTAACAGCATTTTCCATATTAAACCATTGTAATCTAGGATGTTTTGATGCAACAATAACATTTATATAATTTTTAGTTTTAATACAGTGGTCAAAACATGATATCAATGTATTAGTATCAGGTGGTAGATATATTCTAACAGTATCTGCCTTCTTAGTTACAAGATGATTTAAGAATCCAGGATCTTGATGAGTAAAACCATTATGATCTTGTTGCCATACATAAGATGTTAATATATAATTCAAAGATGATATTTCTTTTCTCCAAGGAAGTTCTTTAGTTACTTTTAACCATTTTGCATGTTGAGATGCCATAGAGTCTATTACTCTAATGAATGCTTCATAACTATGTATGAAACCATGTCTACCTGTTAGTAAATACCCTTCAAGCATACCTTCACATAGATGTTCTGATAACACAGAGTCTATTACTCTACCATAAGTACTCAAATATTCATCAGTATCATATTTAATTCCATTCCATTGTCTATTAGTTGCTTCAAAAACGTGATTAAGTCTATTAGATAATGCTTCATCAGGACCAAAAATCCTAAAATTCTTTTTATTTTCATTTAATTTAATAATATCTCTAATAAAATATCCAAGTTCCATCATATCTTGAGCAATAACTGAACCAGGTTTTTTAACTTCAATTCCATATTCTTTAAAATTAGGTATTTGTAATTCTTCTAATAGTAGTCCACCATTAGTATGCGGATTCATACCCATTCTCAATTCTTTAGGTGGAATTAATGCTTTTAATTCTTTTTTCAATTTTCCATTTTCATCAAACAACTCTTCTGGTTTATAACTTTTTAACCATGCTTCTAATATAGGTAGATTTTCCTCATGATCTTTATTTACCACTACTGGAACTTGGTGAGATCTAAAACTACCTTCTACTAATTTTTTATCAATCATTTTAGGTCCAGTCCAACCTTTTGGAGTTTTCAAGATTATCATTGGATAAGTCGCTCTTTTATTTAACCTAGTTTTGCTTTTTATTATCTTTATATCTTCAATACATCTATCTAATGTTTTTGCCATTTTTTCATGAATCTTATCAGTAGTAGATGCCTCTACTATATACGGTGTCCAACCACATCCTTCAAAATATTTTACTAATTCATCTTCTGGTATTCTTGCAAGTATAGTTGGATTAGCTATCTTAAAACCATTTAAATGTAATATAGGTAAAACTATACCATCTGTTAAAGGATTAATGATTTTATTTAGTTGCCATGATGCCGCTAAAGGACCAGTCTCTGCTTCTCCATCTCCAACCACACAAGCAGCTATTAAATCAGGATTATCAAGTACTGCTCCAAATGCATGTGCTAAACTATACCCAAGTTCACCACCTTCATTTATACTACCAGGTGTTTCAGGTGCTACATGAGATGATACTCCTCCAGGAAAACTAAATTGTTTACATAGTTTTTTTAGTCCCTCAATATCCTCTGTAATATTTGGATAAACTTCTGTATAACTGCCTTCTAAATATGTATTAGCAACCATTGCCTGACCACCATGTCCAGGTCCAGATACATAAATCATATCCAATTTATATTTTTTTATAATTCTATTTAAATGAGCATAAACAAAATTCTGCCCAGGTGCTGTTCCCCAGTGACCCACAACATTTGGTTTTATATGTTCTAAAGTTAGTTTTTCTTTTAATAAAGGATTATCTTTTAAATAAAGTTGTGCTACTGATAAATAATCAGTTGCTCTTACAAACGCTTTAATATCTCTTAATTCCTTATCACTTAATGTTCTCATAAAATCCTCCTTATTATTCTAGTTATATTTTACAATATTTTGATATAAAAAAAAAGAGTTTATAATACTCTTTCACATAGATCTTCATATTTACTACCGTGAGGTGTAATAATGATTTGTCTAGTATTTTCATCAACCATTCTTATTTTAATATCTAATCTATTTTTAGGTAAGATATCTTCAATTAAATCTGCCCATTCAATAATACAAACTCCCTTTTTATTAAAGTATTCACTTATACCTAAATCCTGCTTGATATCACTTAGTCTATATACATCCATATGAAACAATTTCATTTCAGCATTATCATATTCTTTAATAATATTGAATGTTGGAGATGTGATATTATCAGTAATCCCTAAGGAAGATGCAAATGCTTTAGCAAAAACAGTTTTACCGCTTCCCAAATCTCCTACTAAGCATATTACCATATTAGGAAATTTTTCTGACTCTATATTTTGAGCTAATTCAATTGTTTCTTCTTCAGAATATGTTGTTATTTTATATTGCATTTCTATCACCATAACTATTGTATCATTAACACAAAAATATATACAAGTATTTTTGTATATTTTACATTTTTTTAATGAAACAGTCTATACAATAGTCAAAAATCATACATACAATAATCCAGGAGGAAATAAATATGTATTTTGATGAAAATAATAATTACTTTGACATCATGATGACAGAACAAGAATTTGAATTCAATAAAAATTATAATAAAAATGAAATTAATGACATTGATGTTGATGTAAATATTGATAGTATTAATTTTAATAGAGAGGATAAATTATATTCACCTTTAGAAGGTTTCAATAAAGGAAATATGTTTAAAAATTTATACTCACAATATAAAAATCATGTGTATAAATTAAAGGTTAGTAGCAAAAGAGATGAACTATTATATCAAATTCAAATGTATATGTTTGCAATGAAAGATATAAATTTATACTTAGATTTACATCCGGATGATAGTACGATGCTTAAAAAATACTACGACTATAGAAATAAATATAATGAGTTAAAAAAGAAATATGAAAATGAATATAGTCCATTATGTGTAAGTAATGTTATGAATAGTAGTAAATGGACTTGGATTGATAATCCATGGCCATGGGATAAAGGAGGAAATTAATTATGTTTAAATATGAAAAAACATTAGAATATCCAGTTAATGTAAAGAAAAAAGATTTAAGAATGGCCAAATTACTAGTAGATCAATTAGGTGGTCCTGCTGGTGAACTAGGCGCATGTTTAAGATACTTACTTCAAAGATTCACTATGCCAGATGATAAAGGAAAGGCATTATTATCAGATATAGGTTGTGAAGAAATCGGTCATTGTGAAATGATATGTACAATGATAAATCAATTAATAAAAGATGCGAGTATTAGTGAACTTAAAAATGCTGGTCTTGATACTTGGTACACACAACATAATAAAGGAGTATATCCAAGTGATTCAAATGGAATTCCGTTTACTGCAGCATACATTGCTTCATCAGGTAATCCAATCGTAGATTTACAAGAAGATTTAGCTGCTGAAGAAAAAGCAAGAGCGACATATGAAAATTTAATGGATTTAACAACAGATGAAAGCATTTTGGGACCACTTAGTTTTTTAAGACAACGAGAAGTAGTACATTATGCTAGATTTGAAGAACTTCTTAATTATTACAAAAGAAAAGGATACAAATAATATCCCTTTTTTTATATTCTAATATCTTTTATTTTAAACAACTTATTTCCTATTAAATAATAAACAATTAAATAAAATGTATCAATAATAATACCAGTTTTAATATTTAAATTGCATCCCAAGTCTTGATTTATTTTGTAAATAACATCTTTATCATTAAATAAATTAAACTCAAGATACGGTAAAGTTGTATATTCAATAAAATTTAAACCATATCCAAGTAATATTTGTGAAATTAGAAAGGAGAGAATCAAAGTAAACATATTAATTCCAACTACAAGCGAAGTATTTTTGAAAAGTGTAGATAATAATATAATATACATACCAATAGTTAAT
>CAVBMP010000157.1:0-3350 GCA_963596555.1 Bacteroides helcogenes | reverse complement strand
ACTTTGGTAATAACATCAGCATATGTAAATGATTTTATTCCTCTATCAGTTTCTACTGTAAATAAATTTTGATGAATCTTTTTGATTTTTCCTTCATAATACTCATATTTATTTCTTCCTAAATTAACCTTAATTTTCAATTTAAAATCTTGTAATTCTATTATTTTTTTCTTTATATGATCTATATTCAATATTAGTCCTTTCTGGGATATCCTTTTATCATCATCCCACATACATTTAAACCACCAATTCCATCTTTTCCATACTTTGTTTTATTTAATAAATCTTCTAAATCAACCAAAATATTTTTTTCACTTAATGCTAGGTATGACGCTATTATCGCTGGATCTAAAGCATGAATATTAATATGTTTTGGACTTGATGCATATGTAGAACCCGAAAGTATTAAACCCTTAAAATCACTTTGACAAGCACCTGATACTATTATCAAATCGTTGTGACTAGCTATTTTTTTTCTAACAATTTTAACACTCTCTTTATAATAATCGCTATTTTTATACTTCTTTCCATTTTTTTTATTTTTATAATATGCATCATGACCTGTAATTACTAGTATATTAGGATTATGTTTTTCAACTAGTTTTATAATATTTGAAGATATTTCACTTTCTTTAAATACATACCCAAATGCTTGTATTTTTTGATTTTTATAATATTCTAAACACTTATCTAAATAATCTTTATCACTATCTATATGTAGAATTATTCCTGGTATATAAAAATAATCATTTGTGTTTAATTTTCTTACTGTGTCACTTACTTCTTTTTTTTTAGGAATTGCGCTGAGCACTATATCTTCTATTGATGCATCTGCATATAATCTTAACTCTAATCCTTTTAAATAAACCTTATTTCCTACTATTCTGTCAATTTTAAATAATATATCATTTCCATATTTTTTTCTGGATACAATGTCCCCTACTTTAAAACTGTTATTCATGCATAATCACCAATTAATACTATTCTTTTTTTATAATAATTATTCCTTTATTTTTATTGTCTTTTAGTTTTGTTTATAGTAAAATATATATTGATAATATATAATAATATAGGGGAATTTTTCTATTTAGAAGGGATGTGCAAGTATGATATTTAGTATGGCATTAGGAATAGTCGGTTTGACTTTTTCAGTTATAATACTTTGTTTATATTTTTGGAAAAAAAGAGCAAATGTTGAAGGAACATTGACTACGTTATTTTATAGATTTTTAGTTATATTTTTAGTTATTCTTGGATTTTATGAAATAGTTTGTGTGGTTTCAATGGCGAATGCTAGTAGTCATCCTATACTAAATGAAATTCTCTGCCGAATACATATATTGCTAGATATAATTTGGGCAGCTGTATTTATGGTTTATATTTATTCAGTTACCAGAAATAAAAATGATGATCTTATGGAGTATATTAAAAGTAGAAGAGTTCTTGCTATGGTTGTTGTAGTGGCAGTAATTATAACTTATATTGCATCATGCATGTTAAAAGTTACTTATCATTCAGCCGTAAACCCTAACTTTCTTGTAATTGGTGGTCCTGCATTATATCCTGTTTATGTTATTGCAGGAGTAGGATGTATAGCAATCACAATAATTATGTTAAAATTTAAAAATACTTTAGTTAAAAATTTACGTTTCCCAGTAATCTACTTTGTAGTGTTGTTTGCATTTTTGGTTGCAATAGAATTTATATGGTTTGATTATAGAGTTAATTATATATATTTTGTTTTCTGTTTTTTACACATGGGGATGTTCTTTACTATTGAAAGTCAAGATAAAAGATTACTTACTCAAGTTGAAAATGGTAGAAAGGAAGCAGAAATTGCTAACAAAGCAAAAACTGAATTTTTATCAAATATTTCACATGAAATTAGAACTCCAATGAATACTATATTAGGTTTTAGTCAAGCATTATTAGAAGAAAATAAATTAACAGAAGATATTGTAAAGAGAGATGCTGTTAATATTAGGGAAGCAAGTGCAAGTTTGTTAGAACTGATTAATAATATTTTAGATGTATCAAGAATAGAATCAGGAAAAGAAATAATTGATACAAAAGATTATAAATTAGAGGATTTATTAATGGAAGTAAATAGCATTATTTCCTCAAAAATAAGTAAAGATGTTTTAGAGTTTAAAATTAATGTTGATCCTAATATTCCTACTATGTATAATGGAGACTCAAATAAACTATATAAGATCTTAATAAATGTGCTACTTAATGCAATTACTCATACTAAATTTGGTAGTGTATCATTAGACGTAGGTGGAGCTTATGTTGGAGATTCTTTTAAACTTAGTTTTGTGATATCGAATACTGGTCATGAGATGACAGAAGCAGAATTTAATAAGAGCTTTGAAGATTTTGCTGAGGGAACTTCTACAAATAGTGCTGTTGATAGTGTCAAATTAGGTCTTATTGTTGCCAAAAGACTAATTGAAATTGTTGATGGTACTATAGATTTTAAAAATGAAAAAGGCAAAGGCACTAGATATATAATTAGTATTGATCAAAAAGTTATAGATGATATGAGAATAGGAAATTTATTTATTGAAAGTAAATTCAGTGATGATAAAGCCTATGACTTTAGCAATAAGAAAGTCTTAGTTGTTGATGATAATAAAATTAATTTAAAATTGGCGGAAAGATTATTATCACAATTTAATATGAATATTAAAACTGCTGAAAATGGAAAGGAATGCATAGATTTAGTAAAAGATAATTCATATGACATTATATTACTTGATCATATGATGCCTGAATTAGACGGAGTTGCTACTGTTCATATTTTAAGAGAATCTGGAATTACTACTCCTGTTATTGCTTTAACAGCTAATTCTTACACAGGTTCTAAAGATAATTATATTAAAGAAGGATTCACTGATTATTTAGCCAAACCAATTCGTTATAAGGACTTGTATAGATTATTGGCAAAATATTTAACAACTCAGGAGGGCAAATAATATGATTGATTTAAGAGCATTATTAAATTTAGATAATAATATTATGGCAAGTTTACTTTTTTCATTTGGTAGTCTTGCATTTATCTCATTTTTAGCTATAACTTATTTATGTAAAGGTAAAAATTTAAATATTAGACCAAAACTTTATAGAATAATGATATATTTAGTATTGTTTATATTAGTTACTGGAATAATTAACACTTATCTTATAACATTTGGAGTTAATAATATTCTAAGCATGATTATTTATATTTTGCATTGGACTAGTTACACCACTTGCTTTTGTACATATTATATTTATTGTGTTATTTACTTATCAGATTTAGAAGCAAGTTCATTAAATGAACTATGGCAGAAAAGTGCTAAAACAAG
>CAVBMP010000156.1:0-3736 GCA_963596555.1 Bacteroides helcogenes | reverse complement strand
TTTTCTCTTTTACTAAATGCAAATGTAAACGCTCCGTCAAATTTACATTCATTTACAACATCAAGTGTTTCTTGAAAATCTTCTTCAGTTTCACCTGGAAAACCTACTATTATATCAGTTGTTACACTAGAATTTTTAACTTTAGAACGAATAGAATTATATAATTTTAAATATTCTTCTTTAGTATATCTTCTGTTCATTAATTTAAGTATTTTATTGCTTCCTGATTGTAGTGGTAAATGAATATATGGCATAATATTATCCCTACTAGCAATAATATCAACCATTTCTTCTGTAAAATCCCATGGATGAGAAGTTACAAATCTAATTCTTTCAATACCAGTATCACTAACATCACTTAATAGATTAGCAAGATTATAATCATCATATAAATCTTTTCCATAAGCATTAACATTTTGCCCTAATAAAGTTACTTCCTTATATCCATCTTCCTTTAATTTTTTAACCTCTTCAATAATACTTTCTTTAGTTCTACTTCTTTGTTTCCCTCTAGTGTAAGGCACTATGCAATATGTACAAAACTTATCACAACCATATTGAATATCAACCCATGCAGAATAAATGCTGTCACGAACAACGGGTACTCCTTCTACAACATCTCCTTCATAGCTTAATACTTCTATTTGTTGAGTATTATTATCAATTTTATCTTTAATTATATTTAATAAATTATCTAAATTATGAGTTCCACATACAAAGTCAACATATTTATATTTACTTAATATTTCATCAACAACAACTTTTTCTTGAGACATACATCCACAAATACCAATTAATAAATTAGGGTTTTTAGTATCTTTAATGTGCTTTAATACACCAAGAAAACCAAATACCTTATCATGAGCATTTTCTCTTATCGCACATGTATTTAGAATTACTATATCAGCATTATCTACACTATCACATTCAGTATAACCTACACTTTTAAGCATTCCCTTTATCTTTTCAGAATCATGCTCATTCATTTGACATCCATATGTTCTTACAAAAAACTTTTTACCTTCACCAAATTTATCTAAAGAAACATTATAATTAACATAATTTATCTTATCATTATTTCTCTTTTTAGCATCTATCATATTAGGCATTTTCATACTAATCACTTCCTTGCAATATTATAACACAAACAAAATAAAAAGAACATAAGTTCCTTAAATTAATCAAAGAAGAAATTATTTTCAAAATCATCAAAATTATTAAAATCATTATATCTATCAGTTTTATCATGACATACGCATTGACCATTGGTATATGAAAAACTTCCTTCACACTTACTTGCACAATCAGTAATATGCTCAATAGATGAAATACCTCCAATTACAAAGAAGAAAAATAATAAAACTGTACGTATCATCGCAATAACATATCCTATTATAAAACCAATCATTAACTTTTTACTAGTTTTTGGTTTACTACCACTATAAATACAATAAAGTATTGTTGCCACTAAAGGTAAAAATAAACCAAGTATTAAATACCAAGAAGATCCACTATCATTAGTACCTACACCGTTTCCACACTTAGGACAATATTTATCTTTGTTATCCATTTCATAACCACATTTCACACATTTCATTTTATACACCTCTACTTTAAAATAATATCACAATTGTTATCTATAATCAAATTCAAATATTTTACCATCTTCACATACACATCTATCACCTTTAATTTCATAACTATTTCCTTCACAATAGATGTTACATGAATATTCATAATCTTCACTATTTTCTGCCTCTATTAGTCCATCACGTATACCAGAACAAAAAGCAAAGACAAATATAATAGCGAATAAAACAAATTGAATAGTTATTTGAATAATTGCCCCTTTTATTAAATTACTTCCTATTGATGATTTAGAATATCTAAGACATATATAAGCAATTATGGATGGGTATGGGAATAAAAAACCTACTATAAGCATCCAAATAGAATCATTTTTATTAACAGGTTTTCCACAACGAGAGCAATATTTATCAGTTTCATTTAGTTCATTTTTACATTTACTACATCTCATATTAACACCTCTTTATTACACTATTATTTTATCACATTCATATTACTATAACAAATAAAAAGCAAAGATTTTACTCTTTACTTGCTATTGTTTAATTACATTTTTTTCATCTTATTCTTTTATTTTAAATTCAATTTTCTTAGAAGCATTACTACTTGATTCAAATATTTCTTTCGTTTTAGCATTTTTAACATATATCACAGCAGAAGACAAATTTCTAAACATATTATCAGTTCCACCATCTTTAAGACTTGATATGTCAAAATTACTTAAATCAATTTTTAATGCTTTACTACCATCAAACATTCTTTTCATATCTTCTACATTAGATGTATCAAAATTACTTAAATCCAATTCAGTAGTCCAGCACCCATTAAACATTAGTCCCATATTAGTAACTTTTGATGTATTAAATTTTTCCAAACCTATTATTTGCTTTGAGCGTGCTGAATCGAACATTTGTCCCATATCTTTAACGTTTTCTGTATTAAAACTACTTACATCTAAAACTTCCATTAAATTAATTCTAAGCATGGAATTCATATTAGTTACACTAGAAGTATCAAACTTATTTAACCCTATAATATTTGTTACTCCACTTCCCATAAACATTGAACTCATTAATTGAACTTTTGATGTATCAAAATCACTTAAATCTAATGTTTTGACATTAGTAGTATAATAAAACATTCTATGCATATTTATCACTGAACTTGTATCAAGATTGCTCACATCAATATTATTTGCTTTTGTACCAGAAAACATAGCTTGCATGTATTTTACTTTTGCCGTATCAAAACCGCTCAAGTCTAAAATTGCATTTTGACTATTATCATCAGAATTATTTTTAAATGTATCACTAAACATACTACCCATATCTGTTACATTACTAGTATCAAGATACTCAAGTCCTTTTATTTCTGTCGCAGCAGCATTATTGAACATACTACTCATATCTGTTACGTCACTAGTATAAAACTTAGATACATCAATTGATGATGCTTTACTATTATAGAATAAGCCTTTCATTGATGTTACTGCTTTACCATTAATACTTGAAGATGGTGCTGTATCTATTGGATCGGTACTTTCTAAATTTGTTAACTTAACTGTCCAACCTTTATTCGTGTTTGTGTAGGTATATAATGAATCAGTATAAGTTTGACTATTATCACTACTACTTTCCTTTGGCGTTGGTTTTTTAATTACTCTGCTACCATTTTTAGAACAAATCAATTTTATAGTACCATCATTATCCTTCACATTTGTATTATCAAAATTAGTTATATCAGTAGTACCATCATACTCTACAAGATAATTATTATTTGATACTATTAAAGAAGTAATATTACCACTTCCATCTAAATTAATGCAATATGATATATTTTTTGAACCACTTAGTTCTAAAGAATTTTTAGAATTAGAATTAATATAACTGACTTTATTTCCTTTCATACTTTCAGTTATATATTTATTTGCTGCTTCTTTATATATTGTTTTTGCTTCTGTTAAGAATGTATTCTTTTTAGCATTATTATATAGTTTGATTACATTTGGTAATGCAATAATTACTAATATTGCAAGTATAGCGATTACTGCTAGTAACTCCACTAAAGTAAAACCTTTCTTGTTCATAGTCAAACACTCCTCGTATAATAGTTTTTGTAAGTGATTTATCATTGATATTTTGCTTACAAA
>CAVBMP010000155.1:0-2000 GCA_963596555.1 Bacteroides helcogenes | reverse complement strand
ATATTATTAAGAATGGAATTAGTAAGTAGTATATATTTGAATAATCATCTTCATTAGTAATACTATAAAATACTGTTAAAGTATCTTTCTTTGCATATGCGCTATTAACAATATTTAAACACATTTCATTTGTGCTATCACTTTCAAGTACAAGTTTACAATAAGCACGAGCTGTTTCACTTTGTGTACTCTCTATTTTATCATTATAAACATAACGAATACAAAATACATTAAATATTATAAATAAAACAACGAATGCAACTATAGTAGCAATATTATTTTTAATAAATTTTTTCATACCTACCTCTTACAAAAAAAGCATCTCACAAAAAGTAAGATACTTTAATTCTACTTATTATGATAATACAAGTATATCATACTATCATAAGATTATAAATCTTTTTCACCTTTATTTTTAAATTGTATTATTATTGGTGTTCCACTAAAATCAATATTCTCTCTTATTTTATTTTCAAGATATCTATAGTAACTAAAATGAACAAGTCCTTTTGAGTTAACCTCTATATCAAATCTAGGTGGTTTAGTTCCTGATTGATGAGTAAAATATAATTTTAATTTTTTACCTTTAAATGATGCTGGTGGTGTTTCTATAAAGGCATCTCTTATTACATCATTTATGATACTTGTTTTAACTTCTTTTATTGAATTATTATATGAAGTCATAACCTCAGGCATAAGTGTATGTATTCTTTTTTTAGTTTGAGCACTTAAGAATACTATCTTAGCATAAGACATAAATTGAAAATTATTTCTAATATCTTTAGTCCATTGTTTCATACTTGAATCTTTTTCTTCAATTGTATCCCATTTATTAACCACTATTACTACAGGTTTACCTGCTTCAAGAGCATAACCTGCGATATGTTTATCATGTTCTACTATACCAGTAGTAGCATCAAGTACTAAAAGACAAACATCACTTCTATCTATTGCTTTCATACTTCTTAAAAGACTATATTTTTCAACTGACTCAAATATTCTACCCTTTTTTCTAAGACCAGCTGTGTCTATTAAAGTATATACTTCTTTATTATAAGTAAACTCAGTATCAATAGCATCTCTAGTTGTACCAGCAACATTACTAACAATTACTCTATCTTCATTTAATAGAGCATTAACAAGACTACTTTTACCTACATTAGGTCTACCTATTACTGATATTTTAATATTAGTATCTTCTTCTTCATATTGTTCTACATACCCAGAAGTCGCAGTTTCTAATAGTTTATTAATACCAATACCATGTTCAGCAGAGATAGGTATATATTCATCAAAACCTAAACTATAAAACTCATATTTATTTTCTTCACCAGATTTATTATCAACTTTATTAATTGCCACTACTACTTTTTTATTAGATTTTTTAAGCATATCTCTAATCATTAAGTCATTAGTAGTAAGTCCATCTTTAGAATCAACTACAAATATTATAGTATCTGCTTCTTCCATACCAACTTCTACTTGCATTCTTATTTCTTCATTGAACGCACCATCTGACATATCGATCCCACCAGTATCAATTAAATAAAATGGTATATCTTTATAGCTTGCCTTACTATATATTCTATCTCTAGTGACACCTGGAGTATCTTCTATAATAGCTATTTTTTTACCAACGATTTTATTAAATAAAGTTGATTTGCCTGTATTTGGTCTACCAACTAAACATATTGTTTGCTTTGCCATCCCCTTCACCTCGCATACATTATACACAAATTTACATTTTTTTTCTAGTATATATATCTTTTTTATCAATTTATTGTATAATTATTTCGTGATGTATATGAAGAAGTTAGAATTAAAACCAATAATTATATCAATAAGTTTAGTAATATCTCAATCAATTTTATATGCTTTATCTAAAGTTATAAATGGAAGTAATGCTACTCTAATAGGCGGTCATATAGACTCTTTAATACCATTTAATACACTAGCTATAGTGCCCTACTGTATATGGTATTTCTTAATATTTATAATAC
>CAVBMP010000154.1:0-6321 GCA_963596555.1 Bacteroides helcogenes | reverse complement strand
ATATTACACACATCACTCTAGAAATCGTATATAATAATGAAATTAAACGTAAAACCAATTAATAATTATTGGTTTTCTTTTTTTATTATTTAAAAAATGTTATAATATTAATAAGTTATAATAAAGGAGTTTTTAATATGAATATTAATTATGATATTGTTGTTTTAGGTGCTGGGAATGCTGGATTAATAGCTGCTCTAAAATCATCAAAAGAAGGAAAAAAAGTTTTGCTTATAGATAACAATAGTATACCAGGAGGAGTTGCTACTAGTACTTTAAAAGGTCAATTCGAATTTGAAAACTCTTTACAAAAACTAACTGGAATGGGAAGCGATGATAATAAAGGTATCGTTAGAAAAATATTTGATGAATTTGAAATTAATGAAAAAATTGAATGGATAAAACTCACAGAAGGTTATAAATTAATAAAAGTTGGAAATACAAAAGAAGAATATCTGATACCTCTAGGAGTAGATGAATTTATCAAAAAAATGGAAGAATATGTTCCAGAATCTAAAGATAAATTATCTGAATTTTTTGAATTAGCAAAAGAAATATATAATGCAATGGACTATATATATGAAACTAATAATATAGATTATGATTATATAAAGAAAACATATCCAAATTTTGCAAATACTGCTTCTTATACATTAGAAACTGTATTAAAAAAATTAAAACTTCCTACTTTATTAGAACAAATCATAACATCTTACTGGATTAACTTTGGAACATCATCAATGAATTTAAATTTTGCTCATTATATCTCAGAATTTTATAAATTTATTGCATTCGGAGGAGTAATACCTAAAAATAGAAGTTTCGAAATATCTTCAACAATAGAAAAATTAATTAGAGATTCTGGCGCAGATATATGGTTTAATGAAGAAGTTATAAAAATAAATATAGAAAATAATCAAGTAAAAAGTGTAATAACTAAAAGTGGTAAGACAATCTTTACTAATCATTTGATATGCAATTCATCATTAAATAATATCTGTGGTAAATTAATAGATTATAATTCTATTCCTAAAGATTTGATTAAGTTAACTAATACAAGACAATTAGGTTTAAGAGCATTTAATCTAAGTTTAGGTTTAAATAAATCAGCAAGTGAATTAGGTATTAAAAATTATATGTATTATGTTTATAATTCATTAGATAGTAATATAGAACTTGAAAATATAAAGAAAATAGATAATTATACAATGATAATAACTTGTCTAAATGTTATTAATCCAGAAGCATCAAAAGATGGAACATGTATCTTAAATGCTACATTGTATTATTCAGATGATTGCTATGATAAGATTTTAAATGAAACTAATTATTTAAAAATGGAAGAAAAAATACAAAACAAAATTATCGAACATATAGAAAACGCTTTAGAAATTAATATAAAAGAATTTATAGAAGAATTTAACTTCAATACACCAATTACATATTCAAAATATAATAATGCTAATGACGGTTGTATATATGGTTATTTAGAATCTAATAATGACTCTGTATTATCAAGAGTATTAAATAAAGATGAAGAATCATTAATAAACGGTTTAAGAGTTTGCGGTTCAGCATCTTACTACGGTCATAGTTTTGAATCAACATATAAAAATGGTTATGAAATAGCAATAAAAACTTTAAAAGATATTGAGAAAGGAGAATAATATGAAAGAATTAAAAATATCATCTTTTCCACCTAATAAAGACTTTAAAAACTTTAAAAACATAAAATCTAATAGACAAAAAATAATTGATAAAACAACAATTTCTCAAATAAATAATAATTATCAAATGAATTTAATTGCAAACAAAGCATATCCAGATACCATACAATTAGTAATTAAAAATATAGTCCAAGAAACTAATGATATTAAAACATATTATTTAGCAAATTTAAATCAAAATACACTACCTATTTTTAAACCAGGTCAATATATAACTTTATTATTTGATATTAATAATATGCATTTCTCAAGACCATACTTTCTGTCAAGTTCACCAAATGACGCTATTAATAATGTATATAGAATTTCTGTCAAGAAAAGAAATAATGGAATAGTCTCTTCTTATATATTTGATAATTTAAAAATAAATGATACTTTAAATTGTTTAGGTGCTAGTGGAGACTTTAACATTTCATTAATTAGAGACAAAAAGCAAATAGTCGGAATATGTCATGATATCGGAATATGTCCAATGATATCTTATGCACGAGGAATATATGAAAAAAATATAGACAAGTTATTAACAATATTTTATGTAGTTAAAAACAAAAATTCTATAATTTATAAAAATGAATTAAATGAACTTTCTAAAAATCCAAATATAAAAGTAGTTATAGTTGATGAAAGTAATAATGAAAAACTTGATATATCTCTAATCAAAAGTTATGTAACAAGTAAATTCACAGTGTTTTCCTGTGGTAATAAAGAATTTATTGATATGGTTAAAAATGAATTAACTTCAATTAATTTATCTACAAAAGATTTTAGATACGAAATAGTAAATGCAATTGTAAACGAAGAAGAAGTAATCGAAGAAGAACAAGTAACAGATAATATTGATAATGAACCACAAACCACTAATACAGAAGAAAAAAATACTGAAGAAACTAACGAATCACAACCTATTGAAGAAGAAAAAATTAATGAATATAATATAAAAGTTTTTACTCATGATAATGAATACAATATAAAATGTTTAGAAAATCAAACAATCTTATCAGCACTTGAAAATAATAATATAAAAGCAAGAAGTAAATGTAGAAATGGTAAATGTGGTTACTGTAGAACACTATTAATATGGGGAAATATCAAAATAGATGAAGAACTAGACAATAGAAGAAAAATAGATATAAAAAACAATTATATACATCCATGTATAACTTATCCAACTAGTGACATCACTATAAAAATAGACATTTAAAAACACTTATTAAAAGTGTTTTTTTAGTTTACTATATAAGTCATATAATTAAGTATAGTCGCAAACAATAACCATATAAAATAAGGTAAATTTAAATAAAATATTTTTGAATTAATTTTATAAAGATTTAGAAGCATAATCAGTACTACTATATCTAGTAATGTAATCCATAAAAACGATATAAAAAATAATCCAAATTTAAAAAATATGATAGGCCAAATATAATTAATTATAAGTTGTAATATAAATATTTTCTTTATTAAAGATGCATTATATTCATTATTTAATAAATAATATGTATATCCTAATATTCCGTATAATATAGTCCATACAATAGGAAAAACAATATCAGGAGGTGTTATACTTGCTTCAATATAAAAAACATGATTCTTAGTAATTATCCCAATTAAACTTCCAATTATTATAGGAATAATTATATAAATAATTTTCTTTTTAATTTCACTATTATTCATACTAATATTATGCTAAGTAATTATTAATATATTCCAAAAAAACTTTTTTTAATCTTATCCACTTCAGGATAATTTATATTATTAATTCTATTTATAAATTTTTTTCTATCGTATTTTAATTCTATCTTCTCTATATTAATATCATCTTTAGAATCAATAACATAATAATAGGTTTTATCATCATGAACACACCCACTACTTCCAATACAATATAATTTTTTATTCATAATCTCATCATATCTACCAGGATGATAATGCCCATAAAATACATAATCAGCATCTAAACAACTAGCAATTTCTTTAAACTTGCCATTTTTAAATATAGTTAAATGCTCATATGGATATATATCATCTTTAAGAAAAAAGTGTATAAATAAAAATTTTTTATTGTTAATAATTAGTTCATAACTATTATTGTTACTACTAAGAATGTTAATATCTTGTTTATTAAGTGTTTTAATAAGCCAATCATTATGACATATTTCATCTAAACTCATATCTTTATCAATTTGTGATCCTTCTATTATATAATGTTCGTGATTACCTAATATAAATACATCAACTTCACTATTTAATCTTTTAAGGCATAAAGAAGAATCTGGTCCTAAACTAACCGCATCACCTAAATATATTATTGTATCTATATTATTTTTACGTATATCTTTTAATATCGCACATAATGCTTGATAATTACCATGTATATCTGAAAATACTGCTACTTTCATATCATCACCATATTAATTTTATCACATCATTCATAAAAAATATATTTTCATTATTCTTATTGTGTAAAATTAACACTCATTAGTTGATTATTTAAAAAGTTAGTATTTATAATATAAATGGAGGAATAAATATGCAAGAAATATATTTAGTAAGACACTCTGCTCCTTTTGTCGAATTAGACAATGCAGATCAACCATGGGATGAAATAAATAGAAACATGATTCTTTCTGTAAAAGGTGAAAAAAATGCAGAAAAACTCTGTCACTTAAAAGAATTAAAAAATCCAGATCAAATTTATTCCAGTAATTCAGTAAGAGCAATATCAACATCAAAATATCTAGCGGAAAAATATAATAAAAAAATTATAGTTGATAATAGAATCAATGAAAGAAACTTTGGTATTAAATATTTAAAGGAACTTCCAAAAGACTTTACATCTAATCAATTTAAAGATTATAATTTAAAACTCAAAAATGGTGAATCATATAATGAAGTAAATAAAAGATTCAGTGAATTTATAAATGATATTTTAAAGTTAAATAATAAAAAAACTGTTCTATTTATACATGGAGTTAATCTTTTAGTTTATCTTAGTAATTATTGTACAGTCAAATATGCAAATAAAAAGTTTACTGTAAAATATAACAATCATACTCTAATGAATGGTTCACTTAAAAATCCACATATATTTAAATTAACTTTTGAAAACAAACAAATAGTTAATATAGAAAACTTGAGTTAAAACAAAAAAACTTTCACTAACGAAAGTTTTTATTTTCATTTGGAGGAGCCAGTCGGATTTGAACCGACGATGGAGGTGTTGCAGACCTTTGCCTTACCGCTTGGCTATGGCTCCACGTACATATAATTTTATCAAATTATATGTATTATTTCAAGACAATTGTGTATTTTATACCTCTAATTGTTAAAATTATTTCAATTTTATTAGCATTTTCCAATTCTTTTGGAACTTCTATATAAGAATATTTATCAATATCATATTCTACTTGTATTATATTCGCAGAAACTTCTTTTGTTACACCATATGCTCTATATCTTATAACTCCATAATATTTATAAAAATCACTAATACTTTTAATATATTTATTCATATATATATCTTTGTCTAATGTAATATTTGAATCAATTCTCAATATAGTATTATTACCATATGACATTGGTTTTACTACATAAGTATTTTTATAACACTTACTATTTAAGCAATAGTCATATTTTTCTTTAAACATATCAGATATCTTATAATCACTAACTAATAATGTACTATTCTTAAGGACTGTATCAGTAAGTTTAATCTCAGAAGGTATTTGATATTTACCAGTATCAACAGATTTTATTAAACTCTTTGGTTTCACTATTATATCTTTATATTGACTATCTAAATTTCCAAATGAATTACCATCATAATTTTTTATTTTAAATACATATTCTTGCTGTATATCACTATTATCAACTTCAAAAATAACTGTTCTTTCTGCTACCTCTCCTGCTTTTAGTGTAAATGATGAGAATGATTCTCCTAAATCCAAGAAGTTATCTGATGATGTAAATTTAGGAAGTATACTGTCATCATTTAATTCTAATCTAAATGTATTCCTATTTATTGTTTGATTAGTAGATAATTTATTATCTATTTTTAATTTAACTATTATATAAGATTTATTTTTATCAATAACTGTACCATTCATATTAGTATTTGTCACTAAACTTTCAGTAACTGTATACCATAATTGATGTGCTAATAGTTCTTGCTTTTCATTATAATTTACATTATAAACCCTAATATTTAAGAAAATTATCAAAGATGTTATTAATAATATTATTGATGAAATAACAATCACAATAAATTTATTTTCAAGAATAAAATACTTTAATAATCTCAAAGACTTTCTAAACATTCTAGCAAACTTATAATTATTATTTCCTAATGTAACTTCAACCTCTTCATAATCACTTTTATCAATCTGCATTTCTTCTAAGTCTTTTTTAAAATCAAAGTTTTTAATATTAAAACCTAATGCTCTTGAAAATATAATAAATAAGAAGATAATTTGAGGCACTAATGCCATAAACATTACATCCCTAATTGCTCTTACAGTTTTAACATCAAAAGAACTAGCATTTAACTTTTGAAGAATATTAAAAATAAATATAAAGAAGATAAACATTAATATAT
>CAVBMP010000153.1:0-7412 GCA_963596555.1 Bacteroides helcogenes | reverse complement strand
AATTTTAATAGATTTTTGGAGGAAATATGAAACTAAATAGAACTGAAGCAAGAGAAAAGATAATGGTTATCTTATATCAAATAGATTTTTATATTAAAGAGGGAATGTCTTATGATATAGATGATGTTATTAAAGAAAATTTAGAAATAGATAATAAGTTTGTTAGAGATGTTGTATATGGAGTAATGAAAAATATTGAAAATATTGATAAAGTCATTTCTAAATATTTAGAGAATTGGGATTTAGATAGACTTGGTAAAACTGATAAAGCAATATTGAGACTTGGAACATATGAAATGCTTTATTATGATACTCCTAAGGTTGTTGTGATAAATGAAGCAGTAGAGTTATCTAAGAAATATAGTGATGATAAAATAGTTAAATTAATAAATGCAGTTCTTGATAAAATAAGAGATAATGAGGATATAAATGAATAACGAATATATTTCTATTACTGAGATTAATAGAATTATTAAAAACACTATTGAATTAAATCCTGTACTTAAAAGTGTTTATATTAAAGGTGAAATAAGTAATTTAAAGTTTCATGGAAGAGGACACTTATATTTTTCTTTAAAAGATGAAAATAGTAAGATTAATGCAGTTATGTTTAATTATAAGAATAGTGGTATTGACTTTGTACCTAAAGATGGTGACTCTGTACTTGTTCATGGTAGGATATCTGTATATGAGGCTAGTGGTAGTTATCAAATATATGTTGATTCACTTGAGTTAGATGGTCTTGGAAACTTATATGTTCTTTTTGAAAAACTAAAGAAAAAACTTAGTGAAGAAGGGTTATTTAATCCTGAACATAAACAAAAAATTAAAAGAGTTCCAAGAAAGATAGGTGTTATTACAGCACCAACAGGTGCGGCTGTTAGGGATATAATATCAACAATAAATAATAGATTTCCAATGACTGAAATATATTTATTTCCAACGCTTGTACAGGGACAGAGTGCTGCGCCAAATATAGTTTCTATGATAGAACTAGCAAATACTTTCGATGATATAGATACTATAATATTAGGCCGTGGTGGTGGTTCAATAGAGGACTTATGGGCATTTAATGAAGAAATAGTAGCAAGAGCTATATACAATAGTAGAATACCTATAATAAGTGGTGTTGGTCATGAAATAGATTTTACTATTAGTGATTTTGTAGCGGATAAAAGAGCGCCTACGCCAACAGGTGCCGCTATTATGGCAGTTCCTGATATAGTTGAAGTTAAAAGATACTTCAGTAATGCTAAAGATAGAATAAATAATTCAATATCAAATAAACTTGATAGTTACTCAGAATTACTTAAAAAATATAAACTAAACTATATAATCAATAATCCAATAAGATTATATGAAATGAAAGAACAAAAATTGGATATTTTATATGAAAAGTTAAATACTAATATAATGATAAAACTAGATAATAGTAAACATAGATTAGAAAAAATTAAATCAAATTATATACTTAATAATCCTAAGGTTCTATATGAAAAGGGAAAAGATAAATTATCTAATTTAAATACAACTTTAAATAAAGAAATAATAAATATATTAAATAATAATAAGAATAGAATTAATACAATTAAAGTTAAACTTGATTTATTAAACCCAGATAATGTACTTGATAAAGGAAATTCTATTATATATAAAGACAATAAAATAATTAAAGATATTAATAGTATTAGTAAAGATGATAATATAAATATAATGGTTAAAAATGGTAATATTGATGCGATAGTTAAAGGAGTTAAAAATGGAAAAGAAAGAAAATGAAACTTTTGAAAGTTCAGTAAAAAAATTAGAAGTTATTATAAATGAATTAGAAAGTGGTGAACTTGATTTAGATAAATCAATATCTAAATACACTGAAGCTATGAAATTAATAGAAAATTGTGAAAGTAAATTAAGTAGTGCGACTGAAACTATTAATAAATTAGTGGAAAAAAATGGTAAAATAACAGATTTTGAGATTCAAGAATAAAATGGATATATCATTTATTATAATATGTGAATAATAATAAAGAGGTGAGATCATGAAGAAAATTCTACTTACTTTCTTTATTATTTTAATTTGTCCATTAAATATACTTGCATATTCTAAAAGTGTTATACCAGGAGGAGAAAGTATAGGTATAAAAATAGAATCAGATGGATTAATTGTTGTTGGTTTTTATAAAGTAAATGGTGAATATATTGCAAGTGATAATATTAAAATAGGGGATAATATTACTCATATTAATAATAAAAGAGTATATTCTATAAATGAACTATCAAATGTTATTGATGAAAGTAATACAAATGAAGTGGATGTTAAATTAATAAGAAATAATAAAGAAATAAATACTAAGTTGAAATTAGTAGAAGAAGATAATTTATTAAAAACTGGTCTTTATATTAAAGATAATGTAATAGGTTTAGGTACTCTTACATATATAGATCCAGTAACTAAAATATGGGGTGCGCTTGGTCATGAAATATTATTAAGTGAAACAAATTCTAGAATAGAAGTAAAAGATGGTAATATATTAATGTCAAAAGTAACAAGTATTAATAAAAGTAGAAATGGACATGTAGGTAGTAAGAATGCTAATATTTCATTTAATAAAAAGATAGGTAATATAAGTAAAAATACAGTTAATGGAATATATGGTACTTATACATCAACATTACCTAAAAAAGATACAATAGAAATAGCGGATTTTAATGATATTAAAAAAACAGAAGCATATATATACACAGTAACTAATAATACTGCGATAAAAAAATATAAAATAAATATAGTAGATAAATATCCAAGTAAAAAAGATACTACTAAAGCAATAAGTTTTGAAATAGTAGACTCTGATTTGATTAATAAAACAGGTGGTATAGTTCAGGGAATGAGTGGTTCTCCGATTATACAAGATAATAAATTAGTCGGAGCGGTTACTAATGTACTAGTAGATAATGTAACACTTGGATATGGTATACTTATTACTACTATGTTACAGACAGGTGAAAGTTAAGATTGATACTTAACTTTTTAAATGCTATAATTGTTATAGTAGGTGAGAGTATGGAAGAAAAGGAAGTAATAGTTGACGGAGTTAAAACTAAAATAGTTGTTAGTTTAGATGATAGGTATATTGAATCATTAAATAAAGAAGAAATTGAAGATTTAGATAAAACAACTGAATTAGATACACTTGTAGAAGATTTGGAAAAAACTATGGAGATTGATATAAATGAGTAGAATAGAAAGAATGGATTGGTTCTTAAAATACTATGCTAAAGTTTGTAAACAAAATCCAGGTGTACAAATAAATAAATCGACTATATATGCTGGTCTTATGGATTATGGGTTGTCACAAGATGAAAAACGTAAAAGAATAAGACCGTTATTTAATAAATGGATGGAGCATTTTAGAAATAAAAATTTAGAAGTATTTCATGCACCTGAACAAGATGGATTCTTACAATTTCATAATAAAGGTCGTTCGAAAAGTGATTATGTAAAACTTTACTTATCATTTAAAGCAGAAGATATGGAAGAATGTGTAAATATTATATTTGACTATATCGATAGAAATAATTTTAAAACATTTTCTAAAGTAGCAGATATGGTTAGAAGTGATAGTGTTGTTCTTAGAATGTGTGAAGTAGAAGATGCTAAAAAAGTAATAGATTTTGTTAATAATAATGAACTATTGAGATCTAAAGCAAAGCAAGTAAATCCTTTTACAATACAAAATGGTATTGTTGGTATGGCAAATGATAGACGGTTAAGTTATAATTCAACAGTGTCATTCTTGATAAGTGAATATTTTAAGAATGTTAAAGATTATGATCAAGTAGGGTTACAAGATTTTAGAAGATATACAAGTAAATTATATGAAGATATTTTTGTAAATAAATCTAAATTAGAAAAGTTTAAAAATACATCTGAATTTAAAAGTGGTTCCGATAGATTTAAAAGTGAAAATGAAGAAATAGTAAACTATTACCAAGTATTCTTAACAATACTTATGTCACTAAAAGGAGTAGTCAGAACAGATGAATTTTTCAAACATGTAGAAGATTGTCAAGATGATAATAAATTCTATAAATTAGTAGGTCATTTCTACGATTATGAAGAAAAAAGAAAAAATAATGGAAAAGATATAGAAGTAGAACAAGAAAAGGATGCTAAAAAACAAGAAATATTAGAAAGTTTTGTATTATACGCAAGTAAAAAATATGGAGCAATAAATGTACCTATTATATTAAGAAAATATATTGAAGGTGACAATAACGCTATAACAAGAGATAGGAATTTCCGTGAGATGTTTAGAATTAACTTATCAAGAGATGATATAATAAGAATAACTAATAATAACTTAGAATTATTTGTACAATCAGAACATGAAACTTCTCAAGAAATGTTATATTATTTTATTAATGCAATACAAGCAACGTATGGAAAATATGGTTTTGAACACGCATGTTATGCATTAAATAGAATTTTTAGTGGAGACTTTAGTTATGTCACAAATGGTTCAAATAAATATAGACAAACATTAAAAAGTTATGATTATGGTAAGTTAATTGGAGTAGTAAATTCTTATTTTAGTGGTATAGAATTTAAAGAAGGAGATGACTATATACAGACACTTGTGTCTAATATGGTTGATAAAGAAGACGAAGTCGTTTTATAGGAGGAAATATGGAAGATAATAAATTAAAAGTAACTATTGAAGATGGGAGTGAAGTAACTGTAAATGTTCTTGATATTATAGACTCTTTAGAATTTAATAAAACATTTATAATATATACAGTTAATGATAATAATGAAAATATTTTTGCATCAATATTAAATGAAACAGAAACAACATTTTCATTAGATACAATAACAGATAAAAAAGAAATAGATTATATTAATTCAGAAATAGATAGAGTGGTAGAGAGCGATTATGAAAATTAAGGATGCAATAAGTAGTGGTAAAATACCCAAAATTAAAATCGAAGATATATTTAAAATATTAGATAACTTAGGAATTAGAGTTTCACAAAGTAGTAGAACAGATGAATATGATTTAGATGAAAAAGTAATAGATGCAGTAAGACAAGTCGCAAATGCAGGTATTAATTATTTAAACTATACAACAGAAGTTAATAAAGATATAAAAACAACTCATAATGATTTAATGAAAAAATATGATAGTTATATTGAAAAATATAAAGCAATTCTAGGTGATATGCAAAAAGATCCATCTAAACCAATTGATTTATCAAATCTAAATCCAAATGATTTTCAAAGTTATTTTGTAGGTGATATACAAAATATAAAAAATCAAATTGATAAATTAGAACAAGCAAAAAAAGGATATGAAAATGTAATCAATGGTATAAATTTATCAAGTGATAATTTAGGTTTTGATGAGAATGTATTAAATAATTTAGAATCTGCAGTATTAGATAGTACTAGTAAAAAAATAGGTACAACAGAAGTAGCGATACAAGAATATCAAGAACAATTAGATAAATTAAATAGTTTGAAAGTTACATCTAAATTCAAACAAAAAAGAATCAATAGGAAGAAAAAACGTATTGAAGAAAGACTAAGTAAATTAAAAAGTAAAAGAGGTAAATTACAAACAAGACAAACAAGAATAGTTAATAGAGGTAGTAATAAATATATTGAAATTAAAGAAAAAGAATTTGAACAAATCATGAGAGAGTCTGAAAGAATAAGTTCATATCAAACTGCGATGAGTGAAAACCAAAGATTACAAGAAGGTATTTCAAATGATATTGTTTCAACTAAAGAAGAATTAGATGCATTAAAAGGAAAAACTGGTATTAAAGCAACTATTGAAAGAAGTGTATTAGAAAGAGAAAATAGAAGACTTGAAAAGAAACAAGATAGATTAGCAAAACAACAACAAAGAATAAGTAATCTTAAAAATAAAAAAGGATATTGTAATTTATCAAATCAAATATTAAGAGGATATACTACTGCATATGCAATGTAAAAAAACACTTTTGAGTGTTTTTTTGTTTTGATTAAATATTTAAAATTTGACTTGCTATTTCAAAATAAATAAGTAATGATATAGCATCAACTATAGTTGTTATAAATGGACTTGCCATAACCGCAGGATCAAAACCAATCTTTTTAGCAATTATTGGAAGAGAACAACCAACTATTTTCGCAACACATACTGTAAGTACTAAAGTTAAACAAACTACAAGAGCAATATTAGTAGTAACTCCATCAATAAAAATAAGTTTTAAGAAATTAGCAAGTGCTAAAGTTATACTAATTACAAATGCAACCTTAATTTCTTTTAATATTACTTTAAATATATCTTTAAATTCAATATCATTTAAAGATAATGCACGAATTATAGTCGCAGATGATTGTCCACCAGCATTACCACCAGTATCCATAAGCATTGGTATAAATGATGTAAGAATTACACATGCCGCTAGAGACTGTTCAAAATGTTGTATTATTTTACCAGTAAAAGTTGCTGAAATCATAAGAAGTAATAACCATGGAATTCTACTTTTCCATAAATCAAATGTAGACAATTTTAAATATGATTTTTCAGTAGGTAAGATTGCTGCCATTTTTTCTATATCTTCAGTAGTTTCTTCTTCTATAATATCAATAATATCATCAATAGTAATAATACCAACTAATTTACTTTCTGAGTCAACAACAGCAATAGAAGTTAAATCATAATCCTGTATTACTCTAGCAACTTCTTCTTGATCAGTTAATGTATCAACAGACATAATATCACTATTCATAATATCACTAAGTGGAGTATCTTCATCATTAATAACTAAATCCTTAAGATTAACACTACCTATAAGTTTTCTTTTCTTATCAGTAACAAAACAAGTATCAATAGTTTCTTTATCATCATATTCTTTTTTGATTTTTTTAATCGCATCTTTAACAGTAATATATTCCTTAAAATCTAAATATTCTACAGTCATTATACTACCAGCAGAATTATCTGGATATTTAAGCAAACCATTAATATCACGTCTTGTTTCTTCATTAACTTTAGAAAGTAATCTACTTACTACATTCGCAGGCATTTCATCCATTAAATCAGTCGCATCATCCGCTGCCATATCATTAATAATAGATACAGCTTCATTATCACTAAGAGAAGATATTATTTTCGCCTCAGTATCAGTTTCTAAATATGAAAATACATCTGCAGCTATATCTTTATTTAATAATCTAAATAATTTAACCATTTCATTATGAGGTATATCTTCAAATATATTAGCAATATCATATTCATTCATTTTATTTAACATTTCTTTAATTTTAGAATATTTTTTATCTTTAATAAGTTTTTCTATATTTTGTTTCATAATACACCTCTTTTTCTTTTTAAAATTATACTACAAAATTACATAAAAAG
>CAVBMP010000152.1:0-5024 GCA_963596555.1 Bacteroides helcogenes | reverse complement strand
TCGTTAAAATTATATCTTTATCATATCTAGACTTAATTTTTCTAAATCCAATTAAATAATAAGATATAAAGATTAACATAGTTATAAATGCACATATACTATATTTATCTAATTTTTTAAGAATAAATATGTCAAAAAGTAAAACAAAAACAATAATAGTTAAAATAACTAAAGTTCTTTTGTCTCCTTTTTTCATTCTTTATTCCCTTTCTAATTAATTTTGAGTATAGATTAATGTTGTAGTACCAATAGTAATTTTAACTTCATCATTAACTTTAACAGTACTTGCACTAGGCCACTCTAATTTCAATTTAAAACTTTGTACACCAGATTCCCCATTTTTTGCTACTGGTAAAACATCAACATTAGGTGAAAGTACTCTACCATCACTATAAGTTAATGTATATTTAAGTTCATCACATAACTTATTTGCCTCATCACTACTTGTTGTACTACCATCTGCCGGTGTACAAGATAATGTTCCCTGTACAAATGTTTTTAGTTTGGCAGATAAATTACCTGCATTTTTAACATCAAATAAATACGTTACAGAGTCTCCAGGAGATGTTAAAGTAACATCAAAACCTGATATAGTTGTACTCTCTAATGTTGGTTCTTTATTAACAACAGCATTTCCAGTTGTTACACCTTTAAATTCACTATCAGTTTTAAAGTATATACTCCAGCTTGATGGATCAACATTCGCAGCACCATCAATTTTTAATGTTTCTGTATAAGCAGCATATCCAATTGTTAAACCAGCAATTGCCACTACTAAAGCAATAATAGCTATTATTTTAAATCCTCTTTCTCTTTCCATATCTATCCTCCTTAGATTGTTATACATTGATTATATCATAAATATATAATAATTTCATCAATAAAATAAAAAGTTCACAAATAAATGTGAACCTATAATTTAAGTTTTAATGTTTGATCGCCATCTTGTTTTTGAACATTCTCAACTTGTACAGTACTCATTCTAAACATAGTATCTCTCAATTGATTTTCTAGTTCTTTTATTTCACTTGTCGCTTGTAATCTTGCTGCTCTACCAGAATTTTGAATTTGTATAATCTCATTTAATGTTTCAACTAATTTATTATTAGTGTATTTTAATGCTTCAATATCAACAATACCTCTTTCTAATTCCTGTGCAGTTTGAACAGATGACATATGAAGTGCATCAGCATTTTTCTTAAGCAATTGACTTGTAAGATCACTAACCTGTTTTTCTGCCTTTGCTGCTTTTAAACTATTTTCTGCTCCTAAACTAATTACTAATTGACTTCTCCACAATGGAATTGTATTAACAATTGTTGATTGAATCTTTTGCTCCATTGAGAAACTATTTTTTTGTATAATTCTAATCTGTGGCGCCATTTGAATTGATATAATTCTAGTTAATCTTAAATCATGTAATCTTTTTTCAAATCTATCACATTGATCAACATAATCACTATATGCTTGAGCAGATTCTTGTGTTCCAAGTGTTTGTGCTTCGATTGCTAATTCTTGAACTTTTGATCTTGCTTCTGCTAATGCAAGTTCACCAGCAGCAATATATAATTGAAGTTCTTTACAAAATGTTACATTTTGATCATAAACTCCTTGTAATGTTGAACAATCTTTTCTTAAAATCATTTGATGTTCTCTTAGTTTTTCTACTATATTATCAATATTTTTTTCTACTGCCTCATATTTTATTTTTGTTTGTTTCGCTCTACTAATTCCTCTTTTAATAAAACCAAAAACTCCTTTATTTTCTATATCAGATGATGATGATAATTCAAATACTACTTGTCCAATCAATTCTCCTGTTTCACCTAAGTCTTTAGTTTTTATTTCATTAAGCACAGTTCCACAATATCCATCTAGCTTTTCTTGAACTTGAGAACCATAATTTATTACTAAATCACTATTAGTTATATCAATTTTTTTAGAAAATTCTTTTACTTGTTCCCTTTCTTCATCAGTAAGTTTTCTTAATTCTTCACATTCAACTTGAATATTTGTTTCAATTGCTTGATTATCAATAGTTGGAATATCCAAATCCAAATTAAACTTTGGTTGTTCCTTTAAAGTATCCACATCAATACCTCCCTTAATGGTTCTTTATTATATATTAACATTCATGATATGTCAATAAAATCAAGTAAAACTGTAATTTGGTGTATGTAATATGTTTTCTATTAAAATATAAATAGTTTCAGATAGAAATAAAAATATACTTATATACTTATTAAAACAAACTAAAACACGGATAAACTAATTATTTTCCGTGCTTTTATATATGCTTACTCCTTATTTTTGGAGTTTCTTTTTATATGGCAGGATTTTATAGGAAATTTACAACTTTTATTTTTACACCTTTCTTATTTATTTTATATCATTTTCATATTTCCTTTTCAATACTTTAATTAAATTATTTGTAACTAATTCATAATCTCCTAATTGTCTATATTGATAGTTTATATGTTTAAAATTATTTAAATTAACTGGTTTTAATACTATTTTAGGTAAATCTTTATAAGTTAGTCCCTTAAATGGCATAGTTTTGAAATGATTTAAATGTATTAATTTATAATCATTGTGATACTCATCATCTAATATAACATAATTTGTTATTTCATTTTTTTTCAAATAGTCAACTATACCTAGTAAACGTGATGGCAAGTTTATATCACACAAACTTCCTCGAAAATTCGGGTCTATAAAATCGATATTATATATGCATAATTTCTCAAATTGATATTTTAATGCTTTTCTTCTAGTCTCTATTCCGTTCATTTGCCAAGAACTTATTATAACCACTTTGGCATTAAATATTTTAACTAATAGTTTTAGGACTTCAACACTTTCTGATAAAAATTCAGAGCAATTATCATTAAGAACTCCATCTATATCTAAAAATATTATATTTTTCATAAATCACCCTAAAAAATAAAAACTTGATATTTTTATACCAAGTTTCATATTAAAGAACACTCTGGTTCGACCAAATCTAAATGGCAGGGGTAGAAGGACTCGAACCCTCCCCAACGGTTTTGGAGACCGGCATGCTACCACTGACACCATACCCCTATCAGATTGGCACAAACTAATTATATAATAAAGTTTATAATAAATCAACTTTTTATACATATTTTCTATAAATGCATACAATAATATAGGTGAATAATATGTTAATTAAATATACAGATAAAGAGTTAGATTTATGTGCAAGATTAATGAGAGCAGAGGCACTTGCTGAAGGTGAACTCGGAATGCTTATGGTAGGAAACGTAATTGTCAATAGAGCAATCGCTAACTGTCTTGATTTTAAAAATATACGAAGTATAACCGATGCTATATATCAAAAAAACGCATTTGTTGGGGTAAATAGTAATCTCTTTAATTCAAAATCTACTACTAAAGAAAAAGAACTTGCTAAAAGAGTATTAAAAGGAGAATACTATCATCCAGCAACTAATGCTTTATGGTTTTATAGTCCTAAAAAAGGAGAAGAATGCAAAGGTACTTGGTTCAAGCAAAGAAATGCAGGTAGATATAAAGGTCATTGTTTTTACGCACCAGACCCAGGAGTGTGTCAAGAATTGTACTAAATCTATTAAAATATTAAGTTTCATGGTATAATGTTAAAACAAGGGATGAAGTATATGGAAATATTAAATGATATAATTACTGCTATAGGTAACTTTTATTTTACCGGGAATAAAATATATAAAATTATAGGTGTAATATTAAGTATAATGGTTTTTCATAAAGCATTTTACTTTGTTATTGGTATGTTTTTCACAAGAAAATTTAAACCTGCTAAAAAGAAACACAAATATGGAATACTAATTGCTGCTAGAAACGAAAAAGCAGTTATTGGGAATCTTATAGATAGTATAAATAAACAAGATTATCCAAAAGACTTATATACTATATTTGTAGTTGCTGATAACTGTACTGATAACACTGCAGAAATTGCTAGAAGTAAAGGTGCTATATGTTATGAGAGATTTGATGATGCACATAGAACAAAAGGTTATGCATTAGAGTTTCTACTTGATAGAATAGAAGAAGATTATAAAAGAGATAGTTTTGAGGGTTATTTTATATTTGATGCTGATAACTTACTTAAATCAAACTTTATTTCTAAAATGAATGATGCATTCGATAGTGGGCAAAAAATAATAACATCTTACAGAAATACTAAAAACTTTGATGAAAACTGGATTGCTTCAACTTACGCACTACACTGGATAAGATCAATTAGAACAAATCACAGAGCAAGAAGTGTTCTTAGACTTGCAACCAATATTCAGGGAACAGGATTCTTATTCTCAAACGAAATAGTAAAAGATGGATGGCATTATACATCATTAACAGAAGATAGAGCTCTTACTGCTGATGCTGTTGCTCAAGGATATCAAATTACATATCAAGATGAAGCAGAATTTTTTGATGAACAACCAATTAGTCTAAAAGTAGCATTAAGACAAAGACTACGTTGGTCAAAAGGACACTTACAAGCATTTGTTGAAAGTGGTCCATATCTATTTATAAATATATTTTTTGGTAAAAGATTTTTAAAAACGAATTGGAACAAAAATAAGAAAAAAGTAAAAAAAGAAAAAACATTCAAAAATGTTATGTTAGATATATTAGAATCAATAAGACATAGGTTCGCATCATTTGATACTCTATCACAACTAACGCCAATATCATTCATTAATTTATGTAGATGGTTACTATTCTCAGTTATAATATACTCTTGTTACACATATACTACTGGTATATATGGAAGTAATGTATTTAGTGGAAACACTGCTCTTGCTAAATGGTTAAGAGGAATAACTGATATAGAAGTTAACGTAGGACCTGGATACTTAGCAATGTTACTTGGATTTGTACTTGCTGTATGGCATAGGTTATTATGGAGAATGGGAATATATTTCTCAAATATGTGGATGGCAGTATATATATTTATTATTGAAAACAAGAGAATTAAAAAGATATCTCTTAAAAATAAAATA
>CAVBMP010000151.1:0-6659 GCA_963596555.1 Bacteroides helcogenes | reverse complement strand
TGAAGAAGAATCAAAAGTTGAAGAAAATATAAATACCGTAAGAGAATTCATAGAAGACAAAAAAGAAAACACTAATAGTGAATTAACACATTGTTTTGAAAGAATTAAAAAAATAAAAGATAACAACTTTATTGATTTAGAAGGCTATATCAATACACTAGAAGAATTCAAGAAAATTTCTAAAGAAAAAGGATTCACTAAACTAGCACAAAGAGCATATGTCCATTTATTAAAATCAAAAGATAAAGACATAGAATATCTTAAAGAACATTTTATAGATTTAGAGAATGAATATAATAAAGCAAAATAAAAGGTATGATTTTAAGCATCATATCTTTTTTTAAATGTCTTTGTTACATAAAAACTAGTACCTAATTTATTACTTTCATAATCTTCTTTACCAGCCAGTTCTCTTAATACTTTTGATTTACTTAATATACTAAAAGCTTTCTTTTCTATTCTACTTATATTAGCCTTAGTATATCCAAAAATTTTGCCTACTTCTTCTTGTGTCCTAAAGCTTCCATCATAAAGACCAAATCTTAATGCTAGAATTAATTTCATTTTATCAGTTAATTTATTAGATGAAAATAATTCATGTCTAATTTCATTATTTGTTTCATTTCTAATAAAATCATCAATATAAGAAGATGCATTTTTATCTTCTATTATATCCCCTAATTGATTATTTTCTTGACCATTATTATCATATAATGAAGTAGATAATGAAACTATATTTTCACTATTTAATAATATTTCTTTTAATTTATAAATACTTAATGAAGTTAACTTACTAAGTTCTTCTAAAGAAGGAGTTACTCCATACAACATCTCATAATTATTTATTACATGTTTTACAGTTTCTATTTTTTCACCTAATGAATAAGATAAACTAACTACCTTACTCTTTACATATATAGCTCTTTTAATATATTGTTTAATCCAATATACAGCATATGTACTAAATTTAACATTCTTATCAACGTCAAATAATTCAACTGCTTTAATAAGCCCTAAATTTCCTTCTTGTACTAAATCCAAAAAAGGGACATATTTATTATTATATTTCTTAGCTATGAAAGCAACCAACTTTAAATTAGATTCAATAAATAATCTTTTAACAGACTCATCAGTATGAATTTTCTTTAATAGCATTTTTTCTTGTTTATCGGTTAATTTCTTAGGTAACTCAGATAAATATAAATTAATAATATCTAATTCTTCACTATCGTTTTTAACTATATAACCATTATTTTCATTCTTAATCTCATAAATAATAATAAAATCAGATATAGGATACATATCATTAAATATATCTATTTTATTAATAATTATATACTCTATAAGTAAATTTAATTTATTAGATTTAATTAATATATTACTTAAATAGTCAAAATCATAAACACAATTCAAATCATTAAAATAATCTATAATTTTATTAGTGCTAATTATAGTTTTCTTTTTATTAGATAAATTTATTTCATTTTCCAAATATTCTAATATTTCATCCATAAATCCCCCTATTTAATTATTATTTATCATTAGATAATCCATATTTCAAAATCATTCCAACACTTATTTCATCATTATCATTTACAGACTGATATATCTTACGAGCTTTAACATTTCTAGTAAATATATTTATCCATTTATTTTCAATATACCTAATACCTTCTTTAGTCATATTATAACGTTTTGACAATTCAATAAGTGAATGCACTTTTCCATCTTTAAATCCATATCTTAACAGTAAAATTTCTTTATCTTTTTTACTTAATTTAGGTTCACTAAATAATATTTCACATGCTTCTTGTCGTAAAATATTATCTATTATTTCTTCTTCAGTAGAAATTTCTTCATTATAGCACTCTTCTAATGAACAAACACTAGGAAGAGAATTTATACTTTCAATTTTCTTTATAGATACTTTTATAATATTTGATATATCTTTAATAGATACGTCATCTTTTTCACATTTAATTTTATTTATTTTGTCTTTTAAGATATTAATATTTTTTGGTATTTTAATTAATTCGTTTTTTTCATATATATAATCTAAAATGTATCCTCTAATATAAATAGAAACAAATTTATTAAAGTCAGTATTAATATCTGAATCAAACTTATTAACTGCTTCTACTAAAGCAACATTTCCTTCTTGTATTAAATCAAGTAAAGATATTCCATTTCTTTCATAATATTTAGCAAAATAAACAACTAATCTTAAATAATGAGTAATTATTATATTAGATGATTCTTTATCTTTATTTTTTCTACTTAATAATTCATTTAATTTATCATTTGATAATGGACTTGGTAGATTTAATAAATAAAGTTCTAATAAATCAATATCTTTGCTATTTTCATATGGAATAGTACCATAATCTTTATCATTCATAATATCATTTGCTATAAACAAGTTTTCAACACATGATGGGATTGATATTTCATCTTTATAATTCATTTTAATAGTTTCAACAATCGTTTTAGCATTATGTGAACTAGATAATATATCAAATGAATCTTCTAAACTTAATGTAATTGAGTTTTCTATTAAATACCTAATTAATTTTTTATAGCTTTTAAAAATAGAGGCAATAGAATGAGTATTTAAATTATTTATAAATTTAACTATATTACTCATATTATGCCTCCTTTATTATTTTTTTAAAACTAAATTATAATCTATTTCATTATCGTATACATTGCCATTATTTTCTTGCATTTTCTCAGGTCTAAAATCCCTTAATGTACCACTTTTCTTTAACATCCTTAATGATTTAGCTTCTATTTGTCTAATTCTCTCTCTAGTAACACCAAACATTTTTCCAATTTCTTCTAATGTTCTTACTCTTCCATCAACAAAACCATATCTGTATTTTAATACTGTCTTAGATTTATCATCTAGAACAGATCCTTCAAATATTGCTTTATCAAATTCACTATTATAAACTTTATCTATAACTTTGCCTTCGAAATAAGCATTTTCATCAGCGACAAAAGTACTTAAATCAGACGATTCAGAATCGTCTCCTGATTTTATTTTAGTTTCAAGAGATACGCAATCAAATCCAAACTTTTCAGCTGCATATACTTTAGATACATCAATATCTAAATACTTAGCTATTTCCTCCCTTGAAGGATCTCTATTTAATTCAGTTGAAAGATTCTTCTTGGCTCTATTAACTTTTAAAACTAGTTCATGCATATATACAGGTATTCTAATTGTTCTTGAATTATCTGCTATATATCTTGTGATTTTTTGTCTTATCCACCATACAGCATATGTACTAAACCTACAATTTAAATTTTTATTAAATTTATTTGCTGCGATCATAAGTCCCATATTACCTTCTTGCACTAAATCAGGTAAAGGAACTCCACTAGAAGAATATCTTTTAGCAATAGAAACTGCAAGTCTTAAATTATGTTCAACAAGAGTTCTTTTAGCTTCTTCATCTCCGTTAGCCATTTTTTCAATTAGTAATTCAGTTTCTTCGTCACTTAACATTTTAGGCATAGTAGTTAAATATAATCTAAATGTATCTAAATCAATACTTTTACTTAATAAAGGTACATCACCTAAATGCTCATTGTCTTTATTTTTTGATAATTCATCAGCTAAAAATAAATTTTCTATACTTTCATTAGATATATCAGATATATTTTCCTCTTTAACACTTTCTAAAATATCACTTAGTTTAGGTGATTCCTTTAAAACTTTAGTAGCCTCTTCAAAAGATAACTCAATACCTTCTAAAGACATATAATTGACTAAATCCCTAAAACTTTTAATTTTTTCTGTTTTATTAGTGGTCTTAAAATTCTTACTCATAAATTTAAGCACACAATCAACATTATTTATAATTTCTATATTTTCCATAACAAATCCCCTTTTCTATTTATATTAATATCTTTTAGTCTTTTTATAACCTTTTGATTGATTACCTATTCCTTTTGGAATATTAGATATAGTTGGATATAACATATCATCAACATTATCGCATATAACAAGTTTTCTGACTTCTTTATCACGAGCTAATCTTCTTAATGCTTTTAGTTCTAATTGTCTTATTCTTTCTCTTGTTAAGCCATATTCTTGAGCAACTTCTTCTAATTTCATTGATCTATCTCTATTAATTCCAAATCTCATAAATAATATTTCTCTTTGTCTATCATCTATTAATTCAGAATTAACTATTGCACTTTTAAATTGTCTTAAATATTCTTCTTTTAAAACATCTTCTTCAACATTACAATTCTTATCTTCAATAAAATCTACTAATTCATCTCCACCTTTTTCTTCATCATTTATAGGTGTAAATAAAGATACAGTACTTACTTCATGCATTCTAACATCACGAAGTGTATCAAGTGTAATATGAAGTTCATTTGCAATTTCTTCATCAGTTGGTTTTCTTCCAAATTCAGAAGTTAATCTTTTTTCAACCGCAGTCATTTTAATAATCAAATCATATCTATGATCAGGTATTCTTATTGCTTTTGATGAACCAGATATTGACCTTCTAATAGCTTGTCTTATCCACCAAGTAGCATAAGTACTTAATTTTGCCCCAACCGTATAATCAAACCTTTCAACTGCTTCCATAAGTCCTATATTACCTTCTTGTATTAAATCAGATAAAGAAAGTCCTTTATTAGTATATCTTTTAGCTATTGAAATAACTAGTCTTAAATTACATTCAACAAGTATTTTTTTAGCTTCTTCACTCCCATTTTTAGCCATTATAGCATATTTTTTTTCCTCTTCAGGAGTTAATAACGGAGGTAGAGAATCCATATATAACTTTAACAAATCTAAATCTTTATTTTTACTATGAAGTTCATAATAATCAGATGAAAAGACATTTTCATCTTCCTTTTTTAATAAATCATAAGCTAAAAATATATTTTCAATAGATTCATTATTATTAGGTAAATCAATATTATTTTTTACTATAAAGTCCATAATATCCATTAATACTTTAGAATGAGATAATACATAACTAGCCTCTTCATAATCTAAAGTAATATCATTAGAAGAAAGATAATTAACTAAACTTTTAATATTCTTAAGTGCTAATGATTTTTTATTCCCTAATACAAATTCTTTATCAATAAAATCTACTATTTGATTCAAATTTATATTATTTACTTTAATATTCTCCATAGTCCTCCTTTATATTTAAGTTATTATTTTACAACTAATCTATCTCTACTTCTCACTAATTTTTTTTCATCAACTGATGCAAATCTTCTCATAGTAGGATCTTCAAATAATCTATCCAATCCTTTACTTATAATTTGTCTAATTCTTTCTCTTGTAACGCCGTATTTTACAGCAACTTCTTCTAATGTTTTAGGTCTACCATCATAAAGACCATATCTTAATGCTATTATATCTTTTGTTTTAGAATTTATTTTTTTACAAGAATAAAATTTATTTCTAAATTCTTCATAATATAAATTATCTATTGTAAAGTCTTCAACGTCAACAGCACTTTCATCTTTAATAAATTCTTGTAATTCACTATCAGGATCATTATCGCCATCTGCTACTCTAACTTGTAATGATGTTGGTTTTGATGTTATTGATAGTCTTCTTAATTCTAATAATTTATCAACAGATATTCCAACTTCACTAGCTAACTCTTCATCAGTAAAATTAGAATTATCATTACTCATTCTTTTAGCGGTTCTTTCTATTTTACTCATAATTTCATGCATATGAACAGGAACTCTTATTGTTCTAGATGTATCTGCAATTGATCTTCTAATAGATTGGCTAATCCACCAAGTAGCATAAGTACTAAATTTGTAACCCTTTTCATAATCAAATTTTTCAACTGCTTTCATTAAGCCAAGATTACCTTCTTGAATTAAGTCAGATAATGATAAAAAGCCATTATAAGATTTGTATCTTTTGGCGATTGAAATAACTAATCTTAAGTTTCCTTCAATTAATCTTTGCCTTGCTGCTTCATCGCCTTCATGAGCTTTTCTTCCACATTCTTTTTCTTCTTCAGGAGTTAATAATGATGGTAAAGATTCAAAATATGTATTTAATAAATCTAAATCAGAGTTTTTACCTTTCCTAGAGTAATATGGAACTTTATCTTCTTGCTCTTCAATACCTTCAGTTAAATATGATGAATATTCAATTAATAAATTAACAATAGTGTCATTAGACATAAATATATCAGATTCTTCATTACTTAAATAATCTAAAACAGAACGCAATCTAACAGAAGACTCTATTAATGATTTAATAGTTACACTATCTAAAACTATATTATTTTCATTTAAGAATAATAATAATCCTTTAATATCTTCAACTTTTTCAGAATTAGTCTCCCCTTTAAAATTCATATTAATATACTTGTTTACCTTTTCGTATTTATTTGTTCTTTTCATATACCCCCCTATAAATTTATAAATTTAAACTTTTTTAAAATTTTCTTAATATATTTCTAATTATTCTTTTAAATTTTTATTGGTAATTAACTATTTTACCACCACTTTTTAATTCGTATAGATTATAACACATTTGTTTGGATATGTCAATGTTTTTCCCATTGCATAAACTTTTTAACCACACTTATAAAATTGACTAGATTATAACATGTTTGCATACATTTGTCAATAAAATAAAAAGTCAG
>CAVBMP010000150.1:0-3820 GCA_963596555.1 Bacteroides helcogenes | reverse complement strand
CTAAATATACTTATGATTTAAATAGTAATTTAAAATCAATTATTAAATATGATTTAGATACTTATAGTTTAATTCATAAAGATAGTTTTAACTATTCAAATTATGATTTATTGACTAAATATAATGATTCAGTTATAGAATATGATCAAATAGGCAATGTCATAAAAATAGATGATAATATGTTAGAATGGAAAAATGGTAAAGAACTTACTAAATTCTATAATAGTGATAATGTTTATAATTATTATTATAATGATAACGGAGTAAGAACTAGAAAAGTAGTTAATAATGTAAATACATATTATTATTTTGAAGATGCAGATATATTCATGGAAAAAAATGATAATTACACTTTATATTTTATTAGAGAATTTGATGGTAATTTATTAGGATTTGAATACAATGAAAATACATATTATTATATTAAAGATGTTTTTGACTCTATTATAGGAATCATTGACAGCAATTATAATATTATAGTAGAATATAAGTATGATACTTGGGGAAATATCATAGGTGTTTTTGATGAAAATGGTAATGATATCAGTAACAATCCAAATCATATAGGAAATCTAAATCCTTATAGGTATAGAGGCTATTATTATGATAAGGAAACTAATCTATATTATTTAGGATACAGATATTACAGTCCTACTCTTCACAGATTTATAAGTACAGATTGTGCTACTTATGATGATATTGTTGGTGGAAACTTATACGTTTATTGTAACAATAATCCGGTAATTAAAGTGGATGATAATGGAAAAGTTCCTTTTGTTGCCATTGTAATTGTTGGTGGAATATTAAATGCTGGGGCATATGTTGTTGCTAATAAAATTAATAAAAAAAAGGTAGACTGGAGAGAAGGAATATTTCATTTTGCAACCGGAGCAGCAGGAGCAGCACTTGGAGAGGTTAATTTTCTTTTAGGTTTAACTGCAACAAGCCTTGCAGACAATATATATGATACAGTGAGCGACAGAAAAAAAGAAAATGCTTCAAATAAAAAGAATAATAAAAAACAAACTGAAAAAGAAAAAAGAAAAAATTTAAGAGAGGACATTGCAAGTGTTATAATCGGAACATCGGTAGATGTTTTAGTTGGAAGTAAAATGAGTAAAGTTGCTAAATCTGTTATTCCAAACAAGGGAGGAAGACCTGCTAAACGATTTATGGTAAAATACGCAGGCAAGAAAGCACAAAATTATTATAAGAGAGAAAGTTTTAATTCTTTCTTAACTACAACTGTTTCAACTATTGAAGATAAGATGATTGAAAATGATAATAATTTTCAAGAAGCAAACAAAATAATAGATATTAATTCACCATTATATCAACCTCAAGATAATAGATTTTATATAGTAGATATGGAGAGATGATTATGAAAAAAATAAAAAAGAAAAAAGATAAGAATAAAATAATTAAAAGAAGAGAATTTATATTAAATTTTCTTGGATATTTTGGCTTTTTCAGTATTATTGCTATGATGGCCATTGGTGCAATTTTAGAAGACAAGGGTTATAAATTAGACGCTGACACTTTTATGCCACTTATTCTACTATATGGCGTTTTCATAGTATGGTTAACGAACCATTTGTCTATAAAATGGGGAGCAGCTAAAGGAGGTTACAGCAAAGGTAATCATATTCTAACTAGTTTATCATTGAGTATAACACCAAAAATGGGTGAAGAAAAAATATTTGATAAGGATATAAACAGTTATGAAGAGTTATTGATGTATTTTGATAAAACAAAATATGAGAAGAAAAATATTAAAGTTAAAGGACATAATATTATAATATATTGTAATGAAGTATATTCTTGTATTAATGGTTATGCAATAGTTAAATCAAATAAAAATATACTTGAAGATATTGAAACTATTAAAAAGGAATGTTCTGAGGTGTTAATTGATTATTCAGAAAATCATGATACCATATCTTTTAACTTAATGACAATTATTTATTCAAATGGTAAATTGGATTATAAAGAGTATATGAAAAAATTTGATATGCCTGATTTATATGGTTTTGATGAATTAATAATACCAGGGTTAGTAGAAAATAATAAACTTAAATATTTAAATTATATAAAAGGACCTATGGAACAAAATTATGATTTATGTATAAAAGAGTTAAAGAAAATTTTAAAGAAAAAGATTTAAGGAAACTATAGAAATATGGTTTCCTTTTATATAGGGAGGAATTAAATGAAAGAAAAGTTTATGAATGCATTAATTAATTTAATTAAAGTTAAATCAATAATTACTTTATTGGCATTTGGTGCATTTTTTGTATTATCAGTTAATGAGCAAATAGATATAGATAATTTTATGTTGATACTAGGAATGATATCAACTTATTTTTTTAGTAGAAAGGATATTAAAGCAGATGAATAATATATTAAATATGAATTTTAATGATTTACTCTTGTTATATGATAATATACCTATGGAAGTATTTGATAAATTATTTTTAGGTATACCAAAATGAAATTAATTAATAAGATATTTAAAAGAAATGAGTACTATATTACTTCTAATTATGGATGGAGAGTTTGTCCTTTTCATGGTAAAGAATTTCACTATGGAGTGGATTATGGTACTCATAATAAAAAAATACCACTATATGGAGTGGAAGATGGGTATGTTCAATTAACATCACATTCTAATAAGGGATATGGTAATAGTGTATGGGTAAGATATCCTAGAATAAATATTAGTGTCTTTTATGCTCACTTAGATAGAATTTGTGTAAAGAAAAAACAAAAAGTAAATAATAATACAATAATTGGATACTCAGGTAAAACTGGAAATGCAACTGGTATACATTTGCATCTTGGAATGACTTTAATCGGAAGTAATACTTGGTTAAATCCTCATGAATATGATTATAAAGAAATAAATAATTCAAGTGAAAAAACACATACAGTTAAAAAGGGTGAAACTTTGTGGAATATAGCAAAAAAATATTATGGTGATGGAAGAGGGTACACCATAATTGCAAATAAAAATAATATAAAGAAACCATATGTTATTTATTCTGGTCAAAAGTTACTAATACCATAATATCTTTCTTAATAATAAAATGTTATAATGTTTTATATTAAGTTAAGATATTAAGCAGTACCATTCTTAACTAGTTTTAGTGGTGGTAGTTGCTTATGAAGTATCGGGTTCTTTATAGAGTTAAAATAATATTTATATATTCAAACAAAGGAAGTAATTATGTTTGTAAAAAACTAATTACTTCCTTTTTATTATATTTAAGAGGTCCGCCTTTCTTTTCGAAATAAATCATTTTGAAAGGAGATTATGGTGGATATTCGCCCAAAAAGAAGAAAATTTAAAGATAATCCTTATGTTTTAGAAAGTGTTAAAGAAAAAGGATTATTTTATATAATATTTAAAAATAATAAAGGAGTTAATAGAATTAATGTAACAGAAGAAATATTCAATATATTTGATGAATCAGAAAGATATGAAAATTCAAAATTAAAAGAGTATTCTGTTCATATAGAACATAGTGAACAAAGTGAATCTAGTTTATCAACAAAAGGTTTGTTAATATCTAAAAGTATAGAAGAGTTGACAATAGAAAATATTATTATAAAAGAATTATGGAATACTATTAATAAGTTACCAACTATACAAAGAAAAAGACTTATAAAATATTACTTTTATGATAAAACATTAAAAGAAATATCTTTGTTAGAAAATTGTTCTATTAACGCTATTAAACATAGTATAGATAGAGCCTTAAATAAAATATATAAAGAACTTAAAAATATATATGAGTAACTGTTTGTAGTTACTCTTTTT
>CAVBMP010000149.1:0-6299 GCA_963596555.1 Bacteroides helcogenes | reverse complement strand
TGAAAATCAAAAATAAAGACTGCTAACAAAAATTACTTTGTCAACAGCCTGAGACTAAGAAATTAGTCTTTTTCTATTGCATGGTATTATAAAATGTATTATAATTAAATTACCTAATAGGTAATTTTTTTAAGGAGGTAAATTAATTTGATACTTGAGGTTCATGACAAAAAACTAAAAAAGATAATGCAGAATGCTGATACATTAAAAAAAGAAATTGGTTTAGAGTTAGCAAGAATGGTTCTTAGGCGTTGTAATGAATTAATGTCTGCTGATAATTTCAAAGAATATTTAAGTTATGGTATTGGTAGACCACATTTATTAGAAGGAAATTTAAATGGATTTTATGGAATAAGATTAAACGCAAACTATAGACTAATAATAGAACCTTTAATTAATCAAATTAATGATAATACTTTAAAAGAATGTAAAAATATAAATATAAAAGGAGTGATGGATTATCATGATGGAAAATATAATTGGCTTATCCCTTGATTTAATAACTCACCCAGGTGAAACTCTAAAAGAGGTAATAGAAAATAATAATATTTCTCAAGAAGAATTAGCAATAAGAACTGGATATACAGCAAAACATATTAGTGAAGTGTTAAATGGTAAAAAAGGAATATCTAATTCTTTTGCGATCGCACTTGAATATGCTTTAGGCATAAGCGCCGAGTTTTGGAGCAACTTGCAATGTATTTATGATAAAAATATAGATGAAGTAGAAAAATTAAATAATATAGATAGAAAAGAATATGCTGTTTTAAAAGAACTAAAAGAAGTTGTAGCATACTTAAAGAAAATAAACTTGCTTAGTAAAGATCTAAATGATACAAGTATAATTTTAAAACTTAGAAAGATTTTAAATGTTAATAATCTTTTAAGTATACCTAATTTACCCATACAGCAGGTTGCTTTTAGAGGAACTAAAAATAAAATTAATATATATGTTTTATATGCATGGCAAAAGATATGTGAAATATTAACTTACGACAATAGTATCACTGAACAATTTAATAAAGAAAAATTAGTAAAAAGAATTAATGATATTAAAGATACTATGTTTCAAGAACCAACTGAAATGATAGAAAAATTAAAACAAATTTTTAAGGAATGTGGAATTTCATTTAATGTTGTTAAACATTTTAAAGGTGCTCCTGTACAGGGATTTATTAAAAAGAGAAGTGAACAAGTTATATTGTGCCTGACTATTAGGCAATCTTTTGCTGATATTTTCTGGTTTACTTTATTTCATGAAATAGGACATTTATTAAATGCTGATTTTAAAAAAACGTACATTGATTATAATTTTATAGATAGTAAAGAAGAAAAAAATGCAGATGAGTTTGCTAGAAATACATTGATAAATAGTGATGAATATAACTCTTTTATTAGTGAAAATATATTAAACATAAAAAATATAAATAAGTTTTCAAAATCACAAAATGTTATTCCAACTATCATAATAGGTAGAATACAAAATGATAAAAAGGATTATTCATTTTTAACACAATATAAAGAAAGATATACATGGATAGAGAAGTCTTGATGACTTTTCTATTTATTTGTGATAAAATTATTTAGTCGAAAGGGTGATTAATATGAGAAAGTTTTTAAAGTATGTTTTAACACTTAGTTTTTTATTTATGCTTTGTTCATGTGGTCTTAATTATAAAACTGAGACTAAAGATGGAAAAACAGTATACAATATTGAAAATAAAAAATATATAGAAAGTGATAAAGAAACAAATTTAGTTAAAATAGATGTTAAAGATAAAGGAATTATAATAGCAGAACTTTATCCTGATGTAGCACCAATAACAGTAGAAAACTTTAAGAAATTAGTTAATGATAAGTTTTATGATGGTTTAATATTTCATAGAATCATAAAAGACTTTATGATTCAAACAGGAGATCCATTAGGGACTGGTATTGGTGGTAGCGATGAAACTATTAAAGGTGAATTCAGTGAAAATGGAGTAGAAAATAATTTATCTCATACAAGAGGAGTACTTTCAATGGCAAGACAGGGAGCTGATCCTGATACAGAAGAAACTATGAATTCAGCAAGTAGTCAATTCTTTATAGTGCATAAGGATTCAACATATTTAGATGGAAAATATGCAGCATTTGGAAAAGTTATTAATGGTATGAGTGTAGTTGATGATTTAGCTATTTCTAAAACTGATAGTAATGATAAACCACTTAGTGATAAAGTGATAACATCAATTAGATTTGTTAGTCTTTTAGAGGAATAAGTATGAAAATAATGGATGGAAAAAATCTTTCAAATATAATTAAAGATGATTTAAGAAAAGAAATATCTATGTATGTTCAAACACCTATTTTAGCAGTTATAACAATAGGTGATGATGAAGCATCTAAAGTATATGTAAACAATAAGAGAAAATCATGTGAACAAGTAGGTATAAGTTTTATGCATTTTGATTACTTAAGTGAAGTAAAAGAAAGTGTAGTAATTAATAAAATAAAAGAATTAAATAAAGATGTATCAGTAAATGGAATAATAGTTCAATTACCAATTCCAGAACATTTCAATGTAGAAAAGATTATTAATACAATAGATGTATCTAAAGATGTAGATGGACTTACTAATGAATCTAAAATTAGAAGAATGAATAATAAAGATAGTTTAGTACCATGTACAACTAAAGGAATATTAGAATTACTTGATTATTATAAAATAAACATGGAATCTAAAAGAGTAGTTGTAGTAGGTAGAAGTGAGTTAGTTGGGACACCTACTTATCAAGAATGTTTAAAAAGAAATGCTACTGTTACTATATGTCATACTAAAACTAAAGATTTAGGAAGTATTACTAAAGAAGCAGACATATTAATAGTTGCGACTGGTCATAAATACTTAATAGATAAAGACATGGTAAAAGACGGATGTGTTATTATAGATGTTGGGATAAGTCGTGATAATGGTAAATTATATGGTGATGTTAATCCTAACGTTAGTGATAAGTGTTCTTATCTTACACCAGTACCTGGCGGAGTAGGACCTATGACAGTAGTTATGCTTCTTAAAAACACTTTCATCGCATATAAAAATCAACATGGAGTTAAAAATGTATAAAGATATAGAAAGAAGTATAGTAAAAACTTATAGAAAAGAAATATGGTCTAGATTCATTAAAGGAGTTAAAGAGTTTGAATTAGTAAAAGATAAAGATAAAATAGCAGTATGTATTTCAGGAGGTAAAGATTCATTTTTACTTGCCAAGTGTATGCAAGAATTAAAACGTCATGGTAAGATTGATTTTGAAGTTGTATTTATATGTATGAATCCTGGATACAACGAAAAGAATCTTGAACTTATAAAGTCAAACGCTGAAAAGATGAATATAGATTTGCATATATTTAATAGTAATATATTTGATGTAGTTGATAGGCAAATTAAATCTCCTTGTTATTTGTGTGCTAGAATGAGAAGAGGATGTCTTTATAGTGAAGCACAAAGACTTGGATGTAATAAAATAGCATTAGGGCATCATTTTGATGATGTAGTAGAAACAATATTATTAAGTATGTTTTATGCATCTGAATATAAAACTATGATGCCTAAATTACATAGTGATAATTTTGAAGGCATGGAACTTATAAGACCTCTTTATTATGTAAGAGAAAAAGATATTATAAGATTTGCTAAAGGAAATGATTTGACATTTTTAAATTGTGCTTGTAAATTTACTGAAAAAAATCAAATTGAAAATACATCAAAAAGAAAAGAAATAAAAGAAATATTAGGTGAACTTAAAAAAATTAATCCTAATGTTGATATAAATATATTTAAAAGTACATTTGATATTAATTTAAATACTATACTTGGTTATCATAAAACTAAAGATGATAATTATAATTTTTTAGATGATTATGATAAAAAAGATAAATAAAAACTCCTGAGTTTAACCTCAAGAGTTTTTTTTACATATTAGTTATTATCTGTTGTAGTATTCAACGATTAGAGCTTCATTAATTTCATTATTTAATTCTTCTCTTTCAGGATATCTTAAGTAAGTACCTGTTTTTTTAGTTTTATCAACTTCTACGAATGCAGGAATGTTAATATCCATACCTAAACATTCATTAATAACAGGATGATCAAGTGATCCTTCTTTAACAGAAATAACACTACCAACTTTTACTCTAAATGATGGAATATTTACTTTTTTACCATCAACTAAGATATGACCATGATTAACTAATTGTCTAGCAGCTTTTCTAGTTTTAGCAAATCCCATTCTATAAACTAAATTATCAAGTCTACTTTCTAAAAGTATTAATAAATTAGTACCATGGATTCCTTGCATTTTACCAGCTGCATCGAATGTTTTTCTGAATTGTTTTTCAGATAAACCATACATAAATCTAACTTTTTGTTTTTCTTGTAATTGAACACCATATTCGCTAAGTTTTCTTCTACTAGTTCCATGAATACCAGGAGCTTGAGTTTTACGTCTTAGTTCTTTACCAGTTTCAAGAGTAGAAAAACCATATCTTCTAGATTTTTTAAATACAGGTCCGATGTATCTTGACATAGTATTTGTTCCTCCTTTACAATATTTTTGTATTAAAGGCCACTACTTATAGTTATAGGGAGTTTCTTATTACTTTCGCCTTGGCAGAGGTTACTTATATTTACTTAGAAACACATTATAATTACTTATAGCACTGCCACTAAATACTTAGTAAATTATATAATAAAAACTACTAAAAATCAATAAAAATACATAAATAATTGATTGAAATAGTTAAAATATGCTATAATTTGGGTACGGAGATGATATTTATGGCAAAAAATAATATGAAATTAAAGTATAAAACTAAGAAAAGAGAAAGAAAAGTTGAAGTTACTGAGACTGATAAAATTAAATCAGCAGTTTATACAGTAATCGGAGTTTTCTTGTTTTTTGGATTAATGTATTTATGTGTTCTTGGACTTAATAAAATAGGTGCTTTTGAAGAAGGGTATAAAAAACCTGATACTAAGACAGAATTTAATTATGAAAAAATTATGATTGGTAATGTATTTAATAGAAGTGAAAATACATATTATGTACTTTTTGATAATTATAAAGATTATAAAGTAGATAGTTATATTAATAGTTTAATTAAAGATAGTGATGAAGTGGTGTATAAAGTTGATATGAGTCTAAGTGAAAATGCATCTCATGTATCTGATGATAATAACAGGAATGCTAGTAGTAGTGATGAACTTAAAATTAATGATATAACACTTATTAAAATATCAAATGGAAAAATTGTTGAATACTTAGTAGGAACAGCAGAAATAGAGAGTTACTTAGAATAATGATTAAGGAAATAGAAAGTATTTGTGAAATTAAATGTGAGGAAGAATTAACTAAATATAATACATATAGAGTTAATAGTGTTTGTCATGCTTTAGTTTTTCCAAAAACAATTAAAGAGTTAAAGGAAGTACTATCTATACTAAAAAAATATTCTATTAAATATTTAATACTTGGTAATGGTTCTAATGTTATATTGCCACCTTATTATGATGGGATAGTTATTAAACTTAGTAATTTTTCTGAATGCAATATTAAAGGTAATGAAGTAGTTGTTGGTGCTGGTTACATGTTTAATAAATTATCAAGTGAACTTTCTAATATGGAATACACTGGCTATGAATGGGCAGTTGGAATACCAGGGACAGTTGGTGGATGTATATACAATAATGCAGGTGCATACAAAATGAGTATGTCTGATTTACTTATTTCAGTCACAGTACTTAAAAATGATGAAATAATAGAATTATCTTGTAATGAATGTAATTTTGGATATAGAACTTCATTATTTAAAGAAGAAAAGGATTATATAATATTATCATGTAAATTAAAATTACATAAGGGTAATCTTGATGAAATAAAATCTTTAATTAGTGATAGAACTAAAAGAAGAATGGAAACTCAACCATTAAATTATCCATCTTGTGGAAGTGTATTTAGAAATCCAGATAATATTTCTGCTGGTAAAGTTATTGAAGAGGTAGGACTAAAAGGTTATAGTATTGGTGGGGCTAAAGTATCTGAGTTGCATGCTAATTTTATTATTAATACTGGGGAAGCTACTAGTGAAGATATTATCAAATTAATAAATGTTATTAAAGATAAAGTTAAAAATGAAACTGATATTGACTTGATTTTAGAACAAGAAATTATAAAATGATAAAATAAAAAATTGGTTTAACGCCAATTTCAGGCTGTTGACAAAGTAATTTTTGTTAGCAGTCTTTATTTTTGATTTTC
>CAVBMP010000148.1:0-2287 GCA_963596555.1 Bacteroides helcogenes | reverse complement strand
ATGTTAGCGCATAACTATCTTTCTTATTATTTTTTATATAATTCCATAATGGTTCATATTTACTCATAGTATTCTCCTTATTTTTTAATAATTTTTTTAATTAATAATATTATTATTCCACTGAATATTAACGTATAACCAATAGGTATCAAAAAGAAATATTCATGAAGTATTCCACTAGAATCAACATACTCATTAGTAAAACATTTTATTATAAAACATATTATTCCACATATAATTAAAGATACACTTATAATATTAATAATTTTTTCTTTTTTTGTTTTTTTCATATTATTCACCCTAACTTAGTTTTTATTATTCAATGATAGAATTTTTTGCAATTCCCTAATGTCTTTTTTTATTACATTAAAACCAAATTCTATAACATCAGTATTTATTAAATCTATATTTAGTGTTTTTAATAAATCTAATGAATATTGACTACTTCCTGCTTCTAAAAATTTAATGTAGTCTTCTTTAGATAACGTATTTTTATCAATCAACGAATCCACTACAGTACTCGCTATTAAAAGACCAGTAGCATATTTATAATGATAGTAACTCCATCTATATAGTTTTCCAAGTCTAGTCCATTCAACATTAGTAATTTCATCACATACAGCAGTCTCACCATAATATTTTTTTATTAAATCAAAATATTTATTACATATGATATCTGACGTTAAGTTACTATTCACTCTAATCTTATAAAGTTCATCTTCAAGTTCAGTATACATTGTTTGTTTAAATACAGTTGTAAAATAATTTTCTATTTCTTTACTTAGATAGAATATTTTTTCATTATCAGAACTAGCAGTATTATATAAATACCTATTAAGTAGAATTTCATTTACTAAAGAAGCTGTTTCACCAACAAATATTGTACTATCTTCGTATATAAATGGTTGCTTATCTTTTGAAAAATAATAATTAACTATATGTCCTATCTCATGAATCATATTTTTTAAATCTACATAAGAACCTCTAAAATTCATAAATGAATATGTATGCCATGAAAATGTAATTGACTGATGCTTATTATCATCAAGTTCAGCATCAATATGATTATTAAATAATATTTTAACCACATTGATGTATTCCTTTCCTAAAGGTTCTAGTGCATTTAATATTATTTCTTTGGCATCCTCTAATGAATATTTAGTTTTCAAATTATTATCTAATGGTACTCCTAAATCATATAAATGTACTTCCTCTAACCCAAGTAATTCCGATTTGATTTTTAAGTATTGTTGAACAAGATACAAATTATTATTAATTGATTTTATAAGTTTATTTATTACTTCAGAATCAATATTTTCTTCAAATAATGTTTTCTCTAAAACAGAATTATATTCTTCTAAATTTGAATTTTCTATTCTATAACCATAAATAGTATTCAATAAATTAGCAAGATCTTCTTTTGATTTATCAAATGCTTCATTAACAATAAAATAAGTTTGTTTTCTTGTTTCTCTATCTCTAGATAAAATATATTTTGCAAAATTAGATGATGTTATAGTTACTTCTTTTCCATCAATGTTAATAGTGCCATATGAAATATCCCTTAGTAAATTATTATATAAATTTATTTGTTCATTTATTTTATCTATATTTTCTTTTATCTTTTGATTAATTTCATCTGATTGTATATGTTTTTCAAGTCTAAATAAGTTATGTATTGATAATTTATAAATACCAAGTTCTGGATTTTCTTCAATAAAAGATAAAATCTTTTCAAAACCTAAATCTAATATTTTTCTATCAATAAAAGACAATGTAGTATTTACCTCATTATTAAAAACTTCAGCAGTTCTTTTAAGTTCAATACACTCATCACTTTCAATATTTTTATAATACATTAAGGAACCATAAATTAAAATATTGTTAGTAATCTCTTTAATTTTCCATTTTTTATTTAATAAGTCACATAATAAAGTTGAATTTAATTCCATGTTTTCATAACTTTTTATATCATTTAATAATGTTTTCACATGCTCTATTTCATCATAAAATGATTTATTATCAACAAATAATTCTCTAAGATTCCATTTCATTTTGCCTCCATATAATCACATAAATATTATATTATATTTAAAATACAAAATCAATTAAAGGCATATTAAAAGGTAAGCATTTATCTTACCTTATATAATCTATTTTGCCAGTTATTGATGCTTCTGGTTGATATACGCATAGGATACTTCAAAAGAAAAAGTAATCCCAAAGGATTACTCAGACTGTTGACAAAGTAATTTTTGTTAGCAGTCTTTATTTTTGATTTTCATTA
>CAVBMP010000147.1:0-11329 GCA_963596555.1 Bacteroides helcogenes | reverse complement strand
TTAAAAATAATATATTATTTTTTGTAATTAGTGGGCTTTTATTAGTCATTTTTATACTGCTTGGTTTATTTAAAGATAAAAGTAGTAATTCTCTTGAAAAGAAAGAACTTGATGATAAAGAGACATCTGTTAAGTCTCTTGTTATTAATGAGATAATGACTGGAAATAATGGAACAATAGCTTCTTCTGATGGTGGTATATATGACTATTTAGAATTATATAATGGTAGTGATAAAGATATTGAACTTAAAGATTATGGTCTTGGAGATGAAAATAATAAAGTTAAATGGGTATTTCCTAAAACAACTATTAAGGCAAAATCATATTTAGTTGTATTCTTAAGTGGTAAGAAATTAGATGGACTAAACGCATCATTTAAACTTAAATCTAGTGGTGGTGAAGTAGTTTCATTATTCAGACCAAATGGTAAAGTGATAGATGCGGTTGAGACGGTTTCTCTTGATTCTGGAAGTGTAATGGCAAGAGATGATAAAGGTTCTTGGGTAATAGAAAGTCCAACACCTGGGTTTGCTAATAACATAAAAGGACATGAAGAATTTCTTAAATCGTTAATGGCAGAAGGGGACCCTGATTTAAAAATAAATGAGATACTTGCTAGTAACAAAGGAAACTTTAAAAATAAAAATGGTGAATATAGTGGATATATTGAAATAATAAATGTGTCAGATAAAAGTATTAATTTAGAAAATTATAGTTTATCAAATGATGCTGATTGTAGTTTTAAATGGCAATTCCCAAATAAGGTTATAACTCCTGGTGAAACATTGGTTGTTTATACTAGTGGTACTAGTAGCAAAAAAAGTGAATTAAGTACTGGATTTAAATTAAAGAGTAAGAATGGTTATGCAGTACTTTCAAATAATAAAGGTAAAGTAATTGATAGAGTAGAATATAAAAATTTAGGTAATGGTATGGCATACGTTAGAACAAAGAGTGGTTTTGCACAAAGTTCTAGTATTACACCAGGGTATCCTAATACAGTTGATGGTCAAATGAAATTCCAAAATGAATATATTAAAACACCAAAAGATTTAATTATAAATGAGGCAATGAATTCTAATTATGAATATCTACCTCAAAATGGTGGCAATTATTATGATTGGATAGAACTATACAACAACAGTAATAAAACTATTAAATTAAGTGATTATTGTTTAACTACAAGTACTAATTCAGTTTGTGAATTTAAATTACCTAAAGTTGAACTTAAAAAAGGTGAATACTATATAGTAATGGCATCTGGGGAGACAAATCTTAGTAATGATTCTTATGTACATGCTCCATTTAAATTATCTAGTGTAGAAGGTTTATACTTAACTAAGAGTGGAGAAATAATTGACACACTATTTATGTCAGAAGTACCTACTGGATATTCAATTGGTAAGAGTGATGATGGTATTTATTACTTTAGTAAACCAACACCAAAAGCAAAAAATTCAAATGGTACGATGAGTATATCATATTTACCAACTGCTGATAAAAAAAGTGGTGTATATAATAATACAGATTCTATTGAGGTTGCATTAACTGGTGGAGATAAAATCTATTACACATTAGATGGTTCAGTTCCAACAACTTCTTCAAAAGTATACAGTAGTCCTCTAACTATAAAGAAGACTACTGTTTTAAGAATTATGAGTAAAAATGACGGAAAACTTCAAAGTGACACTAATACATATTCATACATAATGAATGAAAATCATAATATAAATGTAATGTCAATTTCTATTAATAAGAAAGCACTTTCAAATGTTAATACACATACTGCTTTAAATAGTAGTGTAATTGAGCCTTGCTTTGTTGAGTACTTTGATTCTGAGGGTACTGGATTTTCTATTGGCGCTGGGTTAAAACTTTTCGGTGGTTCGACTAGAAGTTATAAGAAAAAGAGTTATGAAATTAAATTTAAGAAACAATATGGAGAAGGTAGTTTAAAATATAAGGTGTTTGATACAGTAGATAGTTCTGTATTTGATTCATTAGTGTTAAGAACTGGTAGTCAAGATGAATTTGAATGGTCTAAAAAGACATTGATTAGGGATATAGTTGCGACATCTTTAGTTGGTGAATATACTGATGTTGATGTTCAAGCATATAAACCTGTTGCTTTATATTTGAATGGTGAATACTGGGGATTATATTTTATAAGAGAAAAAGTTGATGAATCATTTATATCTAATCATTATAATGTTAAAGCTACAAAGGAAAACACTGATTTATTAAGAATAGATGGGGAAGTTAAAATAGGTACTAATACTAAATATAATAAAATGGTTAGTTTTACTAATAGTAACTCTCTTAGCGATATTAACAATTATAATAAAATTAAAGAGCAGATGGATATAGTTAACTATTGCGATTTTTGGATTTCTGAGATATGGCCATCTAACTACGACATAGTAAACATGAGATATTTTTCTAATCCGTTAGTTGATTCTGGTAAATGGAAGTTTATATACTATGACTTAGATTCTGCATTTTATAATGTTGATGCTGATTATTATAGATATTATACTACAGCTTCTGGTATCGGATATGGAAATTTTCCGACAACTCTTCTTAGGAATTTATTAAAGAGTAGTGAGTTTAAAAAGACTTTTATTGAAAGGCTTTCATACAATCTTAAAAACACATGGAATAGTGATAATGTTATAAAGAAAATAGATTCTGTGATTGATGAGATTGGTGAGGATGAAATTAAAAGAAATCTTAAAAGATGGAATGTAGCATCTTATGATGAATGGAAAAGTAATGTTAATTTTATGAAAGATTTTGCTCGTAAGAGAAATAAATATATGGTAAATCAAGCTAAATCATTTTTTGGACTTTCTGCGAGTGATGTGAACAAATATTTTGGTGATGTTAAATGAAAGAGTATAAATATAGACATGAATTAAAATTTAAGATATCTAATGGATGTGCTGAGGTTTTAAAAAATCAATTGTCATTAATATTAGATAAAGATAAGAATGCTTTATCTGATGGTTCATATATTATTAAAAGTTTGTATTTTGATGATATTAATTCTAATTCTTATTATGAAAAACTTGATGGTGTTTTATATAGAAAAAAGTTTAGAATTAGAACTTATAATGATGATGATAGTTTTATAAGACTTGAGAAAAAAATGAAACATAATAATTTAACTTCTAAGGAACAAATGTTGATTTCAAGAGACATATATAGTAAAATATTAAATGGTAAAATAAATGAGATTAAAAATCCTGATGGATTACTTGAGGAGTTTCTAAATGATGTTAAATTAAAGGGATTACTTCCATCTATTATAGTTGAATATAATAGAGTTGCATTTATTTATCCAGTTAGTGAAGTTAGAATAACATTTGATTCTAATATTAAGAGTGGACTTTATAATTATGATTTATTTGATGATAAGAGTCCAACATACAGGGTTATTGAAAATGATAAGCAAGTAATGGAAGTTAAATATAACGAAGTATTACCTCTTCATATCGCTAACATATTATGCACAGTTCCATCAGTTCGTGAAGCAGTTAGTAAGTTTGCTATATGTAGAAGTATTAAGTAAGGAGTGAATTAAATGAGTGTAGTTGATACTATTAAAAAATCAGTTTTAGAAAATTTTACAGGTACTATATCTGTAGGAAGTATAATGTTATCTCTTTTGGTAGCATTTGTAATTGGATTATTTATAATCTATGTTTATAAAAAGACTTATACTGGGGTTGTTTATTCAAAAGCATTTTCACTATGTATACTAATGCTTTGTATGGTAACTTCAATAATTATAAGAACAATTAGTTCTAACATATCATTATCTTTAGGTATGGTTGGTGCTTTATCTATTGTAAGATTTAGAACTGCTGTTAAGGAACCTGTTGATACTGGATTTATGTTTTGGGGAATAGCAGCTGGTATCATGGCTGGTGCTGGATTATATATTCCTGCGCTTGCTGCATCTTTAGGAATAGGTATTTTATATTTTGCTAGTTATTTAATGGGATTTAAAACTGCTAGTAGATATTTATTAGTTCTTAAGTATGAAGCTAGTGCTCATGCATCTGTTATGAAAAAATTAAAAAATATCAAGAAATTTAAAGTTAGAAGTAAATCTATTTTTGGTAATAAAGTTGAGTTATCATTAGAAGTAGATGTTAAAGATAAAAATGGAAATATTGAGACAAAAATGGTTGATCAATTCAGTGAAGTTGATGGACTTATTAATGCTAGTCTAATAGCATATCAAAATGATTTTGGAGATTAAGAAGTATAATGACTAAGACTAGAAGAAGACTTAAAATTACACCTGTATTAGTAGCACTAAATATATTAGTGTTATTTGTTATTGTTATATTTTATTTAACTAGATTAATTATATATTATAATAAAGAGCATAATACTGATGTTGAATCTAATTTAATAGTGGATAGTATTATCAAGAAAAGAAGTTATACTGATATGGAAAATGGACTTATATATGATGATAAAACTAAGACATATACATTTAAAGGCAATGTTAATGATAATTATTTAGAATATTCAGGTATATTATTTAGAATTCTTTCTGTTGATGAAGATAATAAAATTAAAATTGTGTCTGATGAAAATTTAACTATTTTATATGGTAATTTAAAAAATGGTTTTACAAGTTCAAATATAAATGCTTGGTTAAATAAGTCAGATACTAAATATAGTGGTACTTTTGAGAATAATTTATTTGATAGTGATAAATTATTAATAAATACAACAATGTGTGATGATAAGATTGATGATTTAACTAAAATAAAATGTGATAAAAAGAATGATCAGAATAAAATAGGAATTCTTTCATTAAATGATTATTATGTTTCTGGTGGTAAAGAGGGATTCTTAAATAATAGTGATGCGTATTTCTTAAATACACTTGATACTAAAAACTTTAATTACTATGTAACTAATACAGGTGAAATTGCTCTTGATAATACAAATAAAAAGGCACTAGGAGTAAGAGCAGTAATGTCTATATCTGGTAGTAGTGAAATATTAAGTGGAGATGGAAGCAAAGAAAAACCATTCAAAATAGAAAACCATGAGATTAAAAAAATATCTGATGTTTATGTTGGTGACTTAATTAAATATTCTGATATGACTTTTAAAGTTATAGATAGGGAAGATGGAAAAGTTAAAGTAGTACAAAGTGATGTTGTTAAAGAAAATGGAAAAGTTGTGTCTAAGAAATTTGGTTCTGACAATACATATTCATTAAATAAAGACAATGTTGGATATTATTTAAATAATGTTTATTATAAAACACTTAAAAATAATAATTATATAGTTAAAAATAATTGGCCAGTTGGACAATTAAATAGTGAAACACTTAGTTATTTAGATACTTATAAGAATGTACTTACTACTAATATTGGAATGCCTTCTCTTGGTGATATGTATATTGAAGAGGTTAAAAATATATTCTTATTAAGTAAGGGTATTGGTGACAATAAAATGATAGATGTTATTAGTCCTGAAGGAAGTTTCTTTGGTGATTTAGTAACTTCAACATATAATATAAGACCATGTTTATATCTAAATAGTAATCTTAATATAATATCTGGTGATGGAAGTGAAAAAAGTCCATTTGTTTTAGGAGTGAATAATGGCTAAGAAGAGTAAAAGTAATAATAAAAAAAGTAGTAAATTTAGTATTGCTTTAATAGTAGTGGATGTGTTAGTGCTTGTCTGCTTCTTTTTAGCGTATGGTCCTTTTTCATTCTTTAGAGATTATTTGGTTACTACTGCGATGACAACTATGAATCACAAATATTTTGCATATGTATTATATAGTGAAGAAATGGTTGAAAAAATTCTTGCTAATAACAGAATAATTGAATCTGATAGTCCTACTGATACAAGTAAAATAAATACTAAACCTGTTTTAGATACTGGTACGTATGAGAGTATTTATGAAGAGCAAGTATTAAAAAGAGATAGTAATAATGATATATATAAACTTGTAAATATAAGTGGTAGTAAATGGAAAGGATATATGGTTGTTGTATATGATCCTTCTAGATTAAGACTTGTGTTTTCAAAACAATTTGGTAAGCATGGAGAATATTTGTCAACTATGGCAAAAAATAATAATGCACTTGTTGCGATGAATGCATCTGGTGTATTTGTAACATATGGAAATAGAAATACTGGTACATCTATATTAGATGGTAAAGTAAAATATGTAGGTAAAAAGATAAATAAAGGTGGAGGATTAATAGGTTTTACTAAGGATAATGTTTTAATGCTTACTAAGAAAACCGCATCTGAAGCAATTAAAGATGGTATGGATAGAGCTGTTGAATTTGGTCCTTTCTTAATTGTAAATGGAAAAGAAAGTGAGTTTAAAGGAAATGGTGGATGGGGAATCGCTAATAGAAGTGCGATTGGTCAAAGACAAGATGGTATAGTACTACTGTTGTGTATAGATGGAAGAAGTAAAGATTCACTTGGAATATCTATGACTGAGTTAAAAGATATCTTTGTTAGATATAAGGCATATAATGCCGCTAATCTAGACGGTGGAGGTAGTAGTGCAATGTATGTTAATGGTAAACTTGTTAATACACCAGTAGGATACGGATATTCTGGTGAAAGATATTTACCAAATGCATGGATGGTATTACCTGAAACTAGTGAGGAGGTAAAAGATGGAAATACAAACTAAAAATCCTAAAATATTTATTATAGGTGGTAAAGCTAAGCATGGAAAAGATACTTTTTCTGCATATTTAAAAGAAGTTTATGAAAATCATGGTAAGAAAGTAATAGTGACACAACTTGCAAAATATATTAAATATTATGCTCGTGAAATGACTGGGTGGGATTTAAGTGAAGAGACTAAACCAAGAGAATTTTTGCAACAACTTGGGACTAATGTAATTAGACAACAACTTAAAAAAGATGATTTGTTTATTAATAGAATGATTGATGATATAGAAATATTCTCTTATTTCTATGATGCGATTATAATTAGTGATGTTAGGCTTAAAAAAGAAATAAATGATCTTAAAAAAGCTTATCCAAATTTAATAGTATTACATATAAATAGACCTGATTTTGATAATGGACTTACAGAAGAGCAAAAGAAACATCCGACTGAAATAGATTTAGATGATTTTAATGAATTTGATATTGAAATTGAAAATACAACTTTAGAAAAACTTAAAGATACTGCTTTGTCTATATATAATAAGTTTGAAAGAGGGGAATAATAATGGAAAGTATAAAAAAGTGTGATGTTAGTGGAAAAAAGGTAATTGTAAGAGTTGATTTTAATGTACCAATTGAAGATGGTAAGATTGTTGATGATACAAGAATAGTGTCTAGTTTAAAAACTATTAATTATCTTTTAGAGCATGGTGCGAAGATAATATTATTATCGCATTTAGGTAGAGTTAAATCTAAAGAGGATAAAGAAAAATATTCTCTTGAAATAGTTGCTAAACATTTATCTAGTTTAGTTAATGCACCTGTTTATTTTGTTCCACAAACAAGAGGAGATATTCTTGAAAAAACAGTTGAAAATCTTGAAGTGGGTGAAATAGTATTAGTTGAAAATACTAGATTTGAAGATTATCCTAAATCACTTGAAAGTTCATGTGATGAAGCATTATCTAAATACTGGGCAAGTCTTGGGGATATATACGTTTTTGATGCTTTTGGTACATCTCATAGATGTCATGCATCTACGTATGGTATTAGTAAATATTTAAAGTCTTATGCAGGTTTTCTTGTTGAAAATGAAGTTACTATGCTTAAAAAAGCAATTCATCAAAGAAAAACTATGATATTAGGTGGTAGTAAAGTTGATGATAAAATAGGCGTTATTGATAACTTAATAAATACTTGTGATAAGATATTACTTGGTGGTGCGATGTGTTTTACATTTTTAAAGGCAAAAGGATATAATGTTGGTAAAAATGATATCACTGAAGATAAAATAGATTATGCTAAGAATTTATTACAATCTCATTCAAATAAAATAATATTACCTGTTGATTTTATGTCTGAAAATGGTGTTGTTGAACTTGAAAATATATCCGATAATGATGTACTTTGTGATATCGGACCTAAAACTATTGCAAGATACAAAGAAGCAATATTTGATAGTAATTTAGTATTATGGAATGGTCCTTTAGGAAAATATGAAGATGAAAGGTTTGCTAATGGGACTAAATCATTAATGACATATTTATATAATCAATCTATTGTCACTATTTTAGCTGGTGGAGATATTGTTGCTTGTTCGAAGAAACTAGGAGTTAAATTTACATTTGTTTCTACAGGTGGTGGCGCAACTTTAGAATATTTAGAAGGAAAGAGATTTAAAACACTTGAAAGATTACAGGGATAGGAGGTTTATAAAATGAAAAAAGTAATACTTAATCAGAAAAGTTATTTACTTTATGATGATATGGTCAAATTCAAAACATCTTTTGATAAAATGAAAGTGTCAAATTATGAGTTTGTTATTTTTCCACCATTACTTTATTTATCTATGTTTAAAGACTCCAAATATAAAGTTGGAACACAAAACTTTTATAGTTATAAAATGGGTTCATTTACTGGTGAACTAAATCTTGAATCGTTAAAGGACATTAAGATTAATTATACTTTAGTAGGACATTATGAGAGAAGAAAAATAATGTATGAAGAGTATGAAATGGCAAAAGAAAAATTGTTTAAGTCACTTAGTAGTAAATGTAATACAATTTTATGTGTTGGTGAAGAAAAGAGAATGAGAAAACCATTTAATTATGTAAAAAAAGAATTAAATTACTATTTAAAATCAATAGAATCATCAAGTATTAAATATTTAAGTATTGCTTATGAACCTAATTGGGCAATTGGGACAGGTGATGTTCAAGATATTTCTAAAATAGAACAAACTGTTGGCTTGATAAAGGATTACGTATATAAAAAATATAAGTTTAATGTTGAAGTATACTATGGTGGTTCTATAAACGAAAATAACATTAAGCCAATATTTGATATATGCGATGGTGTTGTGCTTGGAAAAGTTAGTACAGACTATAAAGAACTAAAAAATTTATTAAATAACATTAAATAATACACGATATATAACAATTGTGTGTTATTTTTTTATAATTTTAAAAAAGTATTCTGCCAAGAAAATGTAAAGCATTTTAAAGAATTACCTTTTACGACAAATATATATTCTTTATGACAAAATTAGATAATTTACCATGTAGAAATATGTATAATAAATTTACTATAATAAAATAAAGGAGAAAAAATGAAAATAAAAGTCTTAGTAGTAGATGATAATGAAGGTATTGTAAATTTAATAAAGGAGTATTTTAAAGATAATGATAAAATTGAAATAGTAGGTAGTGCATCAAATGGGCAAATCGCTATTGATTTATTTAATAACAATATTGAATATGATTTAATGCTTTTAGATTTAGTTATGCCTGTTAAAGATGGTCTTAGTGTATTAGAATACATGAAAGAAAACAATATTACTAAGAAGGTTATAGTAATGACATCTTATAATGAGGAAGAAACTATTAGAGATGTTAGTGAATATGGTGTTAGGTATTATGCTTTGAAACCATTTGATTTAAAAGATATTGAAAAGAAAATAATAAATTGTGTTACTTCTAAAAAGAACAATGATAAAATAATTGAACTTGGAAATAAAGATATACAAATAAAAGTTACTAAATTATTGCATGCGCTTGGTATTCCTTCACATATAAAAGGGTATCAATTTATTAGATCTGCGATTTTGATGGTATATGAAAATCCTGGATTTATTGGTGGCATCACGAAAGATTTATATCCTGGATTGTCTTTGAAATTCAATACATCTATTCAACGAGTTGAAAGAGCGATTAGACATGCGATAGAGGTTTCTTGGTTGAGAGGAGACATTGATTTAATGGAAGAAATATTTGGACATAGTGTTGATATAGATAGAGCTAAACCTACTAATTCTGAGTTTATAGTAACTATCGCTGATAAGTTAAGACTAGAAATGATTAATGTTCGTTAATCATTTTTCTTTTACAACTTTTTTAATATATGATAGAATTAAGGAGGTGAATAGTATGAAAAAAATAATATTATTAATATTAGATGGTTTCGGAATTAATAAAAGTGATACTGGTAATGCTATTAAAATGGCAAACATGCCTGTTTTAACAAAAATAATGGAAGATTATTCAGTAAGTGAGTTATCAGCATCTGGAGTCGATGTTGGACTTCCAAAAAACCAAGCAGGCAATTCTGAAGCAGGGCATATGACAATAGGATGTGGTAGGGTAATAACTCAACCAATAACTTTAATTGATAGTAAAATTAAAGATAAAAGTTTTTTTGAAAATGATTGTTTACTTGATTTAATGGATTATGTAAATGACAATAAGTCAACGCTACATATAATTGGATTAATAAGTGATAATAAAGTATATTCTAGTATGGATCATTTATATGCGTGTCTAGCACTTGCTAAAATAAGAAAAGTATCATCTGTAGTTTTTCATTTTATAACTGATAGTAGTGATTCTATAAATGATAATGCTCTTACTAGTATAAATAAATTTATGCAGAAGGTTAGTAAGTTAGGACTTGGTACGCTTGGAACTATATGTGGCAGATATTATGCAATGGATAAAGACAACAATTATGATAGAATTAAAAAATCATATGATGTTATTGTTCATAATATTGGAAATACTTTTTCTGATTATGAAAGATGTTTAGAATTGCATTACAAAAATAATATCGATGATGATTATATAAATCCTAGTGTAATTACTAAAGGTTCTATGATAAAAGATGGGGATGGAGTATTATTTACAAATTACAGATCAGAGACTTTAAAAGAATTGATTACTGCGTTTACTGATCCTGCTTTTAATATGTTTTCTACTAAGAAATTTAAAGATATTAGAGTAGTATCCTTATATGATTTAAATGGTAAGGTTGAATGCGCTTATGCTAATGAACCTATTACTAATACATTTGGTTCATATTTAGCTGGTCTTGATTTTAAACAAGCTAGAATTGCTGAATCTGAAAAATATTCTCACGTAACATATTATTTCGACGGATGTGAAGACTTTAATGACAAGAACTTATATAAAATATTAGTACCATCTCAAAACGTAGCAAGATACGATATTAGACCTGAAATGAGTGTTGGTGAAATTACACAAGCAGTTCTTGATGTAATAGATAAAGACTTTGATTTTATATTAGTAAATTTTGCAAATCCTGATATGGTAGGTCATTCTGGAAATATTCCTGCATGTGTAAGAGCACTTGAAGC
>CAVBMP010000146.1:0-4683 GCA_963596555.1 Bacteroides helcogenes | reverse complement strand
ATTATAGGCTATATAAGTTTCTTCTGCTGCTGCTTTAACTTCACTACAATGTTTGCATTCTTTTGGATATGTTTGAATTTTTTTATATTCTTCATTAATTGAATTTATTCTATATTCAATACTTTCTACATTTTCTTTTTTATTTTCAAGAGCTTTTTTAATTGCATCATCTGGATTTTTATATTTACCATAATATATATAATTATACCAGTTTTCACTAATTTTATTTCCTATTTCTATTAAATCACCATTGCTAAGAAACATTTGTAAATATAAAAAAGAACTACTAACATAAAAATCTTCAATGTCACTTTTTATTTGTATTTCTTTTTGTTCTTGTTTTTCTTTTTTGACTCTATTTACATTAATAAGACTAGTTGCAATTGATAAAATTATTACAAATAATAATATTATAAAAATAATTTTATTCGATTTCTTTTTTGTATTGTTTCCTTTTTTGATTTTTTTTCCACACTTATTACAAAATGTAGAATCTTTAGATATTTTATTGCCACATTTCTCACATTTCATTCCTACCACACTTACCTTTATGCATAAATCTTATCATATTTAAATTTTATTTTCAATTAAATCTCAATATATTTTTACAATCTTTTAAATTATAGAGTAAGAACAAAGCAAAAACAAATCTTTTGCTTTTTTTTCGTGAAAATATTATGAAAATAATTGACATATAATAGTTATTGGTTATAATTATATAGTTAGTTACCTAACTAATGGAGGATGTATGAATAATAGTGTGAGTGAAGAGATTAAAAAAATAGATAATCTAACTATTAGAAAAATGATATCTTTAGCTAAACAAGAAAATATAGATACATTATCACCATCACAACTTATGATAATAAAATATCTTAGTGAAAGTGAAAAGGATGTGTACCAAAAAGATTTAGAAAAATCATTTCCATTAAGAAAATCTACAATATGTGGAATAATTAAAACTATGCAAAAGAATGGACTCATCAAACTAACTAATTCTAAAGATGACTTAAGAAGTAAGAAAATTGAGTTAACAAGTTTATCTGAAGAAATAAATAATAAAATTAAAAATTGTTTTAATAAATTTGATGAGTTAATAATGAAAGACATTGATTCAAAAGATTTAGAAGTTTTTTTTAAAGTATGTAAGCAAATACAAAGTAATTTAAAAGGAGGAAAAGATGATAAAACTATTTAAAAATTTAAATAAAAAAGATTATTTTTTGATATCAATTATTATTCTATTAATAGTATTACAAGTATATTTAGAACTTAAAATACCTGAATACATGACTGAAATAACAACATTAGTTAAAACAAGTGGAACTATTAAAGAAATACTAACTCAGGGAATATATATGACTTCTTGTGCATTTTTAAGTCTTATTTTCTCAGTAATAGTTGGTTATATTATTGCTAATATTACTGCTAATTTCTCATTAAATATAAGAAGTAAATTATATAATAAAGTTAATGATTTTAGTCTTGAGGAAATAAAGAAGTTTAGTACAAGTAGTTTGATAACTAGAACTACTAATGATGTCACTAATTTAGAAATGATATTATCAATGGGACTTCAATTATTAATTAAAGCACCTATAACAGCAGTTTGGGCTCTTAAAAAAATAATAGGTAAGAACTTCACTTGGTCTGTTGTTACTGGTTCTGCTGTATTAATACTAATTATTATGATTATTATATTAGTTATTCTTGTTTTACCTAAGTTTAAAATAGTTCAAAAACTTATTGATAAAATTAATGGGTTAACTCGTGAAAACTTAAAGGGAATTCGTGTTATTAGGGCATTTAATGCACAAAAGTATCATGAAGATAAATTTGAACGTCAAAATAGAAAACTTACAAATACTCAATTATTTAATCAAAAAGTTATGAGTATAGCATCTCCAGTTATGTATCTAATTATGAATGGAGTTTCACTTGCTATATACTTTACTGGAGCATATATGTTAGATTCTGCATTATTTGCAGAAAAGATTGATTTATTTAGTAATATGGTAGTCTTTACATCATATGCTATGCAAGTAATATCATCATTTTTAATGCTTGCGATGATATTTATCATGTATCCAAGAGCATCTATTTCTGCCGATAGAATTAATGAAGTTTTAGATACAAAATGTAAAATAAAAGATGGTAAAGAAAATGAAAGTAAAGTCAAAGGAAAAGTTGAATTTAAAAATGTATCCTTTAAATATCCAGATAGTGATGAATATGTATTAAAAGATATATCATTCACAGCAAATACTGGTATGACAGTTGCAATAATTGGATCTACTGGTAGTGGTAAATCAACTCTAATCAATTTAATAACAAGATTTTATGATGTAACTGATGGTGCTGTTCTTGTTGATGATATTGATGTTAGAAAATATAAATTATCCTCTTTATATGATAGATTAGGCTATGTTTCTCAAAAAGCAATATTATTTAGTGGTAGCGTTAAAGATAATGTTTCTTTTGGATATAAAAATAATTATGAAGTAACTGATGATAAAATATCTTCTGCGATTAAAGTTTCTCAATCAGAAGACTTTGTACTTAAAATGGAAAATAAATATGATTCAAATATATCACAAGGAGGTACCAATCTAAGTGGAGGTCAAAAACAAAGAATATCTATAGCAAGAGCAATCGCAAGAGATCCTGAAATATATATATTTGATGATTCTTTTAGTGCTCTTGATTATAAAACAGATTATACATTAAGACATGAATTAAAAAAACATACTAAAACTTCTACTAATATAATTGTTGCTCAAAGAATAGGAACAATTATTAATGCTGATTTAATTATAGTACTTGATAAAGGAGTTATAGTTGGTAAAGGTACTCATAAAGAATTAATGAAGAATTGTGATATATATAAAGAAATAGCATATTCTCAATTATCAAAGGAGGAATTAGAAAATGAATAATGAAGAAAAAAATGAAAAAAGAAATATTCCTCATCATGGACCTGGTAGAGTAATTGAAAAACCAAAAGATTTTAAACTTGCTATTAAAAAATTAATGCATTATTTAAAACCATTTGTAGTACCTATAGTTATAGCATTAATATTATCTATGCTAAGTAGTGTACTATCAATACTGGGGCCTAATAAATTAAGTGATTTAACTGATGAAATATCTAAGGGATTAGGTGTTAATACTAAAAACATGGAATTAATCACAAATGATATTCAAAATGATTTTAAAAATAATATAATACTTAGTGAATCTGATTTAGAAACTTTAAATGATAGTGATAAAACTAAATATTATGAAGTATTATCTGCACTTGAAAATAAAGATGAAAATGAAGTCTATAGTAGTATATTATCATTACCTGATAGTGTAATATTATTAATATTAAAAGATACTAAAATTAATAATGTTTCTATAACTAGTAGTGATAAATTATCTTTATTAAAAGTTACTTCTAATAATAGTGATGAAACTAGTTTGTATAAAAGTCTTGATAGTTTACCAAAGAATATTAAGTCACTTATTAAACCTAAAATAGATCTTGAAAAAGTTAATAAAATAGGAATATTCTTAGTATGTATATTTGTTATTAGTGCTATATTTAGTTATATAGAAAACTATATTATGGTAGATGTATCTAATAACTTTGCATATGATTTAAGAAAGAAAATATCTAAAAAGATTAATAAATTACCACTTAAATATTTTGATAAAAATAGTTATGGTGATATATTATCAAGAGTTACTAATGATGTTGATACTATTAATATGTCATTACAAAATAGTTTAGGTACATTTATGTCATCAATTACATTATTTATAGGCTCACTTATAATGATGTTTTCAACAAATGTATATATGGCTATTACAGGTATATTATCTAGTTTAATAGGATTTATATTTATGAGTATTATAATGAAGAATAGTCAAAAGTATTTTGTAAGAAGACAAACTGAATTAGGTAAATTAAATGGTCACATAGAAGAAGCATATTCATCTCATTTAATTATTAAAGCTTATAATGCTACTGAAGAAGAAACAAAAAAGTTTAATGAATATAATAAATCATTATATGATTGTAATAGAAAAAGTCAATTCTTATCAGGATTAATGCCACCATTAATGGGATTTATTGGTAACTTTAGTTATGTATGTGTTTGTATAGTTGGTGCAGTACTAGTATTAAAAGGTAATATTTCTTTCGGAGTTATTATTGCATTTATGATATATGTTAGATTATTTACTAATCCACTTACTCAAATCGCACAAAGTATGACACAATTACAATCTGCTACTTCTGCATCAGAAAGAGTATTTGAATTTATAGAAGAAAAAGAAATGAATGATGAAACATCTTTAACTAAATCACTTGATGAAAATAAAGTAAAAGGAGAGATTGAATTTAAAAATGTATCATTTGGATATAATGATAATAAAACTATAATAAACAACTTTAATTTTAAAGCAAAACCAGGTGAGAAAATAGCAATAGTTGGACCAACTGGTGCTGGTAAAACTACAATAGTTAATTTACTTATGAAGTTCTATGAAATAAATAAAGGAGATATCTTAATAGATGGTGTTTCTACTAAAGAATTAACAAGAGAAAATATACATGATTTATTTATTATGATTCTTCAAGATACTTGGTTATTTGAAGGAACTATAAAAGATAATATTAAATATAATAAAGAAAAT
>CAVBMP010000145.1:0-3657 GCA_963596555.1 Bacteroides helcogenes | reverse complement strand
TAACATGAATTTACACTTTTTTTATAAAATTCCAGTTTCTACTTGAAATTCAGTTATTTGACATTTTTATTGTCATCTAAATAGTTTACATTAACTTCCTTATCTATCTCATTATTTATTGCATCTTCATCAACTATTATGTCATAATCATCTTCATTATTTTGTACAGCAATCTTTATTTTAGCATCCCCTACTATTTCTATTCCTAGTTCTTTTGATATTGTATATTTAATAGTTTTATCTTCATTTGATACATCTACACATGTAGGATTTTTAAGACTTCTTATAATAATTTCAGAGTCATCATTAAGTTCAGTGTTAGACTTAACTTTTACTTTTACTCTTTCTTCATAATACATTTTTTTACTAACAACATTAGTTTTAGTATTATTATCATAACTATACCAAATATTTATATCATAACTACCATTTATTTTAATATGATCATCATCTTTTCTACCTATTAAATTATGATTAATAACCCAACATCCTAAAACGGTATCAACCTTTTCATTAGTACTTAATTCATAATCATTTTTAAAAGTTTTTTTGCCCTTCCCTATAATCGCCTTTGTAACTATTTCTTTGTAATTATACATTATAATAGCCTCCTTATAATAGAATATGCAACAAATGGGAAAAAGTCATAATTTTCTTGTAATTTAACATACTAAATGATATATTGGTATTAGAAGGTGGGTTTTGATGAAACAAGAAAGAAAATATGGTTTAGACATAGTTAGAATCATCGCAACACTATCAGTATTATCAGTACATTTCTTTTTAAACACAAATTACTATAATACTCCTCTTAACTCAATACCAATGAGAGTACAAAGTATAATTAGAAACTTCTTTATGATGTGTGTTCCATTATTTATACTTCTAACAGGTTATCTAAATAATAGTAAAGAATATAACAAAACATTTTTCAAAAAACTATTTAATATATTAATCATATGGTTACTCTATAGCGTGATAGAATATTTTACATTACAGGTAATCAATAATACTCATTCATTTAATTTAAAAGATTTATTATTTATTGTAACATCATTTAAAGGTTGCGGTTATTCATGGTATATAGAAATGTATATTGGTCTTTATCTATTGTCTCCAGTAATTAATAATGCGTTTGATGTAATGAATGATAAAGATAGAAAGATTTTAACTATTATTTCAATCATAATTTTTATGCTACCAACAATGATAAATGCCTTATTTGATAATATACTTCATATACCAAGTTGGTGGATAGATATTTATCCAATAGCATACTATATAACTGGTAAATATTTAAAATATAAAAATTATAGCTTTAAAAAGAAAAACTTAATACTTTTATTAATATTCACTCAAATAATAACTTTTTCATTAAGCTTTATATGCGAAATAAAATATAATACACTAACAACATTTGTATCTACATGTTTAATATTCTTATTAGTTTATAACATTAATATTAAAAATTTACGATTACAAAAAGTTTTAAAATATTTTTCTTGTATAAGTCTGGATATTTATCTAGCATCAAGTTTAATCGATGGAATTATTTATGATATATTTAATAATCAAATGATACTTCATAATATAAGTCAATCTAAATGTATATTATTCGCACCATTAGTAGTTATAATTGTATTTATATTATCAAGTATATATGGTAGCATTAGAAAACTTTTAATAAATGTAAGATAAGAAGTCATGTGCTTCTTTTTTATTATATTTTTTTAATTATTAAGCATACTAATATTATGAATATAATAGATAAACTATATAAATTAAAAGAACATACACCAGACTTACAAATAAAGAAAGTCACTTTTAGTATGCGTAAAATTTATATTGTTAATATACAAACAGTTTGTGATTCATCTCAATCTAATAAGTTTATATTAGATTATTTAGCAAAAAGAAGTTTATTAAAAAATGAATTAATATCATCAATAAAAAAAGATATTTTAAACTATACTCCATCTATTAGTTTTATTGAAATTAAAGAAAAAGATATAATGGATTATTTATTCAATGGATTTACTATTATAATTTATAATGATGAGATAGTAGCATTAGAAACAAAAGCTATTATTGATAGAGGTGTAACAGAACCTACTAGTGAACCTACTATAAAAGGACCAAAAGATGCATTTAATGAAAACTATAATACAAATATTGGTCTTATAAGAAAAAGATTAAAAACAGAAAATTTATTTTTAAAAGAATTAACTTTAGGTACTAAGACTAAAACCAAAACTTGTATTATGTATTTAGATGACATTGTTGACAAAACATTACTAGAAGATACAATAAACAAAATAAATAATATTAAAACCGATAAAATATTAGATACTTACTATATAAAAAGTTTAATTAATAAAGAGAATAAATCTATATTCCCAACTATTAAATCTACTGAGAAACCTGATACGGTTGCTAAATGTTTACTTGAAGGAAAAATATGCATACTATGTGAAAACTCATGTAATGTTTTAATAATACCTACTTTTTTTGTTGATTATTTTTATAATGATGAGGATAATTATCAAAAAAAGATATATGTTGAATTTGTAAAAATAATAAGAATATTTGCTTTTTTTATAACTATATTCGCACCAGGTATTTACCTTTCACTCATAACATATGATCAACAAATATTACCAACTAGTTTACTTATGAACTTTTCACTTCAAAGAGCAAGTGTACCATTTCCCGCATTAATAGAGGCATTTATTCTTATGTTTACATTTGAACTTTTATATGAAGCAGATGCTCTTACTCCTGTATCTAGAGGTACTTCTCTTTCAATTTTAGGTGCATTAGTACTAGGTGATGCCGCTGTTAGTGCAGGAATAGTTTCTCCTATTATGGTAATAGTAGTTGCAATTACTGCAATAAGTTCAATATTCTTTATATACTATGACTTTCAAGCTTTTATAAGATTCTATAGATATATGCTTATGATATTATCATCATTCTTTGGAATAATTGGAATATTATTTGGATTTTTATTTATAATTGCTAATTTATGTAATATTAAATCATTTGGTAAACCATTTATGTATCCAATAACACCTAGAATTAAAATGACAAAAAAAGAACAACTAAAAAAAGGAATGCTAGTTCAAAATAGTAACAAAGGTGAGATATGAAAAAAATAATAATATTAATATGTATTTTTTTACTCACAGGTTGTTCAGACTATGTTGAAATAAATGATCTTGCATTAATAAGTGGAATCGCTATTGATTATGAAAATAATTTATATAAATTAACCACTCAAATAATAGAAAATGATAAAGAAAGCAAAGTTGTGGTTTTAAATACTACTTCTAGTTCTATAGACGAAGCAATGAGCGAAATATCAAAATTATCTAATAAAGAATTATTTATTGCTCACTTAAAAGTATTAATATTAAGTGAAAGACTAATTAAGTCAAATAAAGATTATTATGATTATTTTTTAAGGAGTTCTAAATCAAAAATGAATTTCTACACTTATGTAGCATCAGATGATGAGATAAGTGATATATTTAAAATATATTCAGATAAAAATAGTTCATCAATATATTTAGATAAAATGATGGACTTTAATCAAAATATTTTTTCATCATCTACCCCACTTAGATTTATAGATATGATACATGATAAATATGAATA
>CAVBMP010000144.1:0-2380 GCA_963596555.1 Bacteroides helcogenes | reverse complement strand
ATATCATAATCTGATTGGATTCAATCTTTTTTAATCCAACCTAAAAATATTTTACGCTATCAATAAAAAGTTTGTATTGAAAAAATAAGTAAAGTATGTTATAATTACCATATTGCTTGAGAGGGCAATAAGGAGGAAATTATGAATTTATTAACAATCGCTGCTTTATTCTCATTTGTTCAAACTCAAAATACTACTGTTGCGGATAAAGTACAAAAGCATACTGAAATGATTGAACAAAGAGTTGAAGAAGGAAAAAAATATTTAGAAGATCACTTTACTGAAGGTAACGATTATATTAATGATAAAGCTACTGAAGGAAAAGAATATTTTGAAGATCATATGGAAGAAGGAAAAGAATATCTTGAAGATCATGCTACTGAAGGAAAAGAATACTTCGAAGACCATATGGAAGAAGGAAAAGAATATTTAAAAGATAATGCTGAAAAAGGTGTTGAAAATTTAGACAAAATCATGGATGATGTTAAAGATGAAGTTAATCATGAAACTCATACAGGAATAGGTACTGCTATTAACAACATTTATAAATCAGTTAAAAATAAAATATTAAGTTGGTTTAAATAATTAGTAACGTTTTAGTTACTTTTTATTTTGAAAAAGAAGTTAGGAATGTGTAATTGTATTAATATAGCCGAGAAAAAAGATTTAATAGGAACTAACAATTCCTTTTTTTATTGACTTTTTTAGGCATTTAACTTATAATAAGTAACAATTTATAGAGGGGTTTGAGATGAAATATAATACTACTGATAAAAAATTAATAGATATATTTAATATAAAAAATCTACAAAGTGTAAATATTTCAGATTTTGTAACAAATAAAGATTCTAAAACAATAATAATTCCAATCGTATCAATTATGTATGATGGAGGGAAAACTCTTGTATTATCAGCACAAGATAAATATTTTGATACATACTGTAAAAAAGTAGTTGAAGTATATAATGATGAAATAAACTCTATTACTGAAGATGGTTTATATGATCCATTTAAATTACATACTAGTATCGTTACTGATGAAAAAACTCATAAGATTCTTACGAGTGGAAAAGTTAAAGATATAAATCCTTTATATAGTGGTTTTAATAATGAAGATGCGTATGAAAATCATCTATTTTTTCAAAAAGAAGAGGTATTGTCATTATTACCAATTGTTAAATATCATTTGAAAGAGTTTTTTAAAAGAACTGATAAGACAATTGATTTTAAAGATGGTGTTAGTGGCTATAGAGATAATTATGTACTTGAAGGAACTGTTAATGGAATTATAACTAACTTTTTATTAACATATGACAAGATAAATGATAGTGAATATCAGTTTAAGTTAACTGGTTTTGATAATAAGTTTACATCTTCAGAGATAAATATAAAATTTAGTAAAGATAAAATAATTGTATATATGACATTTGATAAATATAAAATTGAAAGTACTAGTATATATGAAATAGTAGATGGTGTGGTTAAAGAAACTCATGCTGATTATAAAAATGATGTTCCGATTTATTTTGTTAAAAAAGATTTACAAAGTTGTGATAATGAACATAAAAATCTTACTGATATAGATTATGATACATCATTTAGATGGTTTAAATTACCGTTTTCTGGTTATTATGGAGTTAAAACTGAAATAAAAGATTTATCACCTAATGAAAAAATAATAGAAGTGCATTATATGTATTTAGGTATTAATAATAGTGATTTTATGACTAAAGAATATTATTCAAGTAGTTATGTTAAGAGAGGAACTAATTCTATTGATGAAAAAATAGTTTTAGATGAATTATTGAAAAGTACTAGTTCTATGCATCACTATGACTCATACATAATTGAAACTTCATTTTTAAAAGGCAACTTTGAAAGTGGTTATTATAGTGAATATTTAAGTAGTAGAAATTTTTATAGAGTACAATTTGTAGAAAACATAGATAAAATAAATAGAAATGAAATGATATTTTTAAATAGAGAGAATGGAATATTTGAAAGTGCGGATTTATTAACAGAACCAGCATGTATAAAACTATCAAGGAGGGATTAAGATGGGTATATTTTATGATGAATCTGAAGAAGATAAAAAATATAGATTACTTGTAAGAGCGATAAGAACAAATACTTCTAATATTACAGATGAAGATAGAAATTATTTAGCGAGTTATGTTACTAAAATAAAAGAGGGAAGAATAGTAAATGATTTTTTTGATTTTGATCTTTTAAATGAAGTAATATTAAATTATATAAATAATGAATTTGATGAATATATTGAAGCAAGTGAATTTATAAAGAAAATAGTTTCAACACTTAATTTATATTTACCAGAGGGAAAAGAAACACCTAATTATAACGCCATTAGAACATATTTATC
>CAVBMP010000143.1:0-6462 GCA_963596555.1 Bacteroides helcogenes | reverse complement strand
TAATGCAAGTATACTAAGTAAAGTAATAGTAAAGGAGCGTTTGACTATGAACAAGAAAGGATTTACTTTAGTGGAGTTATTAGCAGTAATTGCTATACTTGCAATATTAGTAATTATTGCATTACCAAATGTAATTAAACTATATAATAATGCTAAAAAGAATACATTCTTAACAGAAGCAAAAACAGTATATAAAGAAGCAGCAAATAAATATATAACTGAGAGTATGAAAGGTAATAAAGTTAATTATATAAGTTCTACTAAGAACTCTTTAGAATTAAATGGTTCAAAAGATATAGAATATAAAATAAGTTTAAATAACGATGGAAGTATAAGAAGATTTCAAGTTAAAAATAATAGTTATTGTATAAATGGAAAATATAATGACGCTAATGAATTAATAATAGATGATGTAACAGAAAAAGAATGTGCTGAGGTAGATGCTACTTACTGTAAAAGCAATTTAGATACATTAGAGACTGGTAGTGAAGTTATAATAGGTAAATATACATATAGATATAATCAAACATATTATAACAGTACTGGTTGGGCCGATTATAAAAATAATGGTTGGGGAGTAATATTAACTGACAAAGAATCAACTGATGATATAACAGAAGTTCCATGCACATTTATTGATGATAAACCTATAATATCGCTTGGATATGCATTTCATAGTAGCAAAGCAAAAAATATAGATTTATCTGGAATAAATACCAATCATGTCACGAATATGGATTTTACATTTGGAAAAACCAGTGCCAATACGATAAATATTCTTGATTTTGACACTTCGAATGTAAAAGGGTATGGTATGACACAATTATTTAATAGTTCGAATGTAAAAAAAATATATGGGCTTGAATATTTTGATACTTCTAAGGTAACTAATATGTATTATATGTTTGCTCATACGAGTATTGATAATTTAAACATAAGTAATTTTGATACTTCAAATGTTCAAAATATGAGTTGGATGTTTAGAGCTACAAACTATAAATCATTAGACCTAACTAATTTTGATACCTCTAAAGTTTATAGTTATCAAGGGATGTTTTATGGTAGTACTATTGATAATTTAAATATAAGTAATTTTAATTTACTTGATAGTGCTACTTTTGATGGTATGTTTTCTCGTGCTAAAATAAATAATGTGTATACTAAAAATAAAGTTGATGCTGATAAGTTTAAATCAAAGAGTGAAATACTAGAGAACGTTAATTTTACATATAAGAATAATAATTAATTACTTTTATTTTTTTGTAAAAAGGGGTTTACAAATTACATATTATATTGTATAATCATTATCGAAGTGACCAAAGACAGTAAGTACAAACATAAATCTTACCGAGGAAACAACTATAATGACGATTATACAGTTTCCTTGTCATGAGGAAACTTTTTAATTTATGAAAGGAGACTATATGGCAAGTAAAGAGATTCTTAAACAAAAAGAAAACACTGTAAATGAAATAGCTAATAAGTTAGATAGTTCTAAAACATTCTTGTTATTAAATTATCAAGGACTTACAGTTTCTGAATTTGCAGAATTAAGAAAAAGTTTAAGAGAAGTAAATTCTGATGTAAAAGTTTATAAAAATACTCTTATGAATATTGCTCTTGGCAAAAAGAATATTGATTTAAATGATTACATGGAAGGTCCAAATGCTTATTTATTCTCTGATTCAATTATTGAACCAATAAAGGTTGTTAGTAAATTTGCTAAAGATCATCCAGCACTTGAAGTTAGAGTTGGATATATCGATAGTGAAGTTGTTGGTACTGATGTAATTAGTCAATATGCAACTATACCAAGTATGGAAGGATTACTTACAATGTTTGCTGGTGGTTTAATGGAACATGTAAGAAATTTAAGTATAGGATTAAATTTATATGCTGAAAAGTTAGAAGAAGGAGGAAATAACTAATGGCAAAGATTGAAAACAAAGATATTATTGAAGCTTTAAAAGAAAAAACTATTCTTGAAGTTAAAGAATTAGTTGATATGATGAAAGAGGAATTTGGCGTTGATCCATCTGCTGTAGCTGTTGCTGCTGCTCCAGCTGCTGCTGAAGCTGAAGATGCTGGTGCTTCTACTAAAACAGTTGTATTAAAATCAGCTGGTACTCAAAAATTACAAGTAATTAAATTAATTAGAGAAGTTACTGGTCTTGGATTAAAAGAAGCTAAAGATATCGCTGATGCTGGTGGAAACATTAAAGAAGGAATTCCTGCTAGTGAAGCTGAAGAATTAAAAGCAAAATTAGAAGAAGTTGGCGCTACTGTTGAATTAGCATAACTTGTAAATAAGCCTTAATTAGATTAAGGCTTTTTTGCCTATATAAGATGTGTATTTTTGAAAAGGAGAATTATATGAGTCATTACTTTGAAAATGATATGAACTTAAAGAGTGAAATTAGAGAATTAAGTTATAAATATGATTCTTCTTTTTTCATATTTTATAGTGATAATGGAGTATTCAGTAAGAAAGGAATTGATTACGGAAGTAGATTATTGCTAGAGACTTATTTAAAAAATGATAAAGATAGTAAGGATGTTTTAGATGTAGGTTGTGGATATGGCTTTTTAGGTATAATGATTGGTTTAATTAATAAAGCAAATGTAGATATGATTGATGTTAATAAAAGAGCTGTACATCTTACCAATAGGAACATTAAAAGATATAAAGATTTTAAAGGACAAGCATTTATTAGTGATGCATATGAAAATGTTACTAAGAAATATGATGTAGTTATTACAAATCCACCAATTAGGGTTGGAAAAGAGAAATTACTAGAAATATTATTTGGTGCTTGTGAACATTTAAAAGAAAATGGAACCTTATATTTTGTAATTCGAAAAGATCAGGGTGCTCTATCTATTAAAAAGATTCTTGAAGAGTCTAAAAAAGTAGAGTTACTTGAAAAAGATAAAGGATTCTTTATATATAGTGTAAAGAATATATAAAAACATAACATTTTAATTAAAAAATTCTTGACTTATTGCATTATTGTATGATAATATCTTATATTGCAGTACATTTGTTTTATTATTAAAATTTGTGTTCTTTAAAAATTTAGGATTGGGGTGAAATAGTGGCATACAAAACAGTAAAATTTGGTGACCATAGAGAAAGAAGAAGTTTCTCAACAAAATATAGTACACTAGAGCTTTCAAATTTACTAGAAGTACAGAAAGACTCATTTGACTTATTTTTAAAGGAAGGAATAAAGGAAGTATTTGAAGATATTTTCCCTGTTGAAAGTTTTTCAGGTTCTTTATCACTTGAATTTGGTGATTATTATTTTGAAGAACCTAAATATTCAGTTAAGGAAAGTCGTGAAAGAAAAGTTACTTATGCAGCTCCTTTAAAGGTAAAAGCAAGACTATTTATCAATGAAACAGGAGAGGTTAAGGAACAAGAAGTTTTCTTAGGTGATATGCCTTTAATGACTGATACTGCATCATTTATTATTAATGGTGCTGAAAGAGTAATAAACTCTCAATTAGTTATGGGACCATCTTGTTATTATAAGAGTGAAATTGATAAGAATGGTAGAAATATTATTTCAAGTGAGGTTAGACCTAATAAAGGTACTTGGCTAGAATATGAATTAGATGCCAGGGGTATTTTATATGTAAGAATTGATAGAACTAGAAAAGTTACAGTTACTACATTATTAAGAGCATTAGGTTTATCAAGTAATGATGAAATACTTGAATTATTTGGTAAAGATGAATACTTAATTAATACACTTGAAAAAGATTCAACTAAGAATACTGATGAAGCATTAATTGAAATATATGAAAAATTAAGACCAGGTGAACCTGCTACTCTAGATTCAGCTAAGAATCAATTAATAGTTAGATTCTTTGATAAATTTAGATATGATTTAGGTAAAGTTGGTAGATATAAATTCAATAAAAAACTTAATGTTATTGATAGATTATTAAATGCTAAATTAGCACAAGATATTAAAGTTGATGGAGAAGTTATATGTAAGAAAGGTACATTAGTTACTAAGGAAGTATTAGAGACATTAAAACCTGTATTCGAAGCTGGTTATGGTGTTAAAGAAGTAACTATTAATGAAGAATTAGATACATATAATAAAATCCAAGAAGTTTTAGTATATGCTAATGACGATAGTGGAAACATTGTTAAAATAATAGGTAATGATCAAACTATTGATACTAAGAGACTTACTATTTCTGATGTTTATGCATCTTTATCATATTATATTTGTTTATTATATGGTATTGGTAAATATGATGAAATAGACCACTTAGGAAATAGACGTGTAAGACAAGTAGGAGAGTTAATTCAAAATCAATTTAGAATTGGTGTTGCTAGAATGGAAAGACAAATTAGAGATAAGATGTCTACTCAAGAGATTGATGCAGTTACTCCTAAGTCATTAATTAATATTAGACCAGTTACTGCTGCTTTAAAAGAATTCTTTGGTAGTAGTCAACTTTCTAAGTTCATGGAACAAATTAACCCATTATCAGAATTAAATGATAAGAGAAGACTTAGTGCATTAGGTCCAGGTGGTTTATCAAGAGATAGAGCAGGTATGGAAGTTCGTGATGTTAATCCATCTCACTATGGTAGAATTTGTCCAATTGAAACTCCAGAAGGTCAAAACATTGGTCTTATTACATCACTTGCAAGTTATGCAAAAATAAATGAATATGGATTTATAATGACTCCATATAGAAAAGTAGTTGATTGTAAAGTTACAGATGAAATGGTTTACATGACTGCTGATGAAGAAGAAGATTATTATATTAGTCAAGCAACAATTGATGTTGATAAAAATGGTAATATAATTGAAGATAAAGTACCAGTTAGATTTGCTAAAGATAACTTAATTGTACCAAAAGAAAAGGTTGATTATATTGATGTATCTCCATCACAAATTGTATCTGTTACTACAAGTATGATTCCATTTATGGAACATGATGATGCTAACCGTACATTGATGGGTGCAAACATGCAAAGACAAGCTGTACCACTAATGATTACAGAAGCTCCAATAGTAGGAACTGGTGTAGAAGCTGCTATAGCAAGAGATTCTGGATGTTCAGTTGTTTGTGATATAGATGGTGTTGTTGAATATGTTGATGCTAAGAAAATAATTGTTAAAGGTCTTGAAGAAAAGAGAACTTATGAATTAATTAGTTATCAAAGAAGTAACAATGAAACTTGTTATAATCAAAGACCTATTGTTCACAAAGGTGATAAAGTTCACAAAGGTGAAATTATTGCTGATGGACCAAGTACTGATCAAGGTGAAATAGCATTAGGTAAGAACTTAGTGGTAGCATTCATGACTTATAATGGATATAACTATGAAGATGCAGTTATCCTAAATGAAAGAATTGTTAGAGATGATGTATTAACTTCTGTTCATATCGAAATGAAAGAAATTGAATGTAGAGATACTAAGTTAGGACCAGAAGAATTCACAAGAGATATTCCTAATATCAGTGAAGATGCAAGAAAGAATCTTGATGAGAATGGTATTATTAGAATAGGTACTGAAATTAAAGAAAATGATATTCTTGTAGGTAAAGTTACTCCTAAGGGAATGCAAGAATTATCAAGTGAAGAAAAATTATTACATGCAATATTCGGTGAGAAAACTAGAGAAGTTAGAGATACTTCATTAAGAGTTTCACATGGATGTTCTGGTATAGTACATGATGTACAAATATTTACTAAGGAAAACTCAGATGAACTTCCAGCAGGTGTTTCTAAAGTAGTTAGAGTATATATAGTTAAGAAGAGAAAGATCCAAGTCGGAGATAAAATGGCTGGTCGTCATGGTAACAAAGGTGTTTGTTCATTGATATTACCAAGTGAAGATATGCCATATTTACCAGATGGTACTCCTGTTGATGTTATATTAAACCCACTAGGTGTTCCTTCTCGTATGAACTTAGGACAAATCTTAGAGTTACATTTAGGAATGGCTGGTAAAAAATTAGGTGTTCATTATGCAACTCCAATCTTCAATAGTGCTACTGAAGAAGATATTCAAGAACAAACTAAAGAAGCTGGACTTTCTCCTGATTATAAGACATGGTTATATGATGGTAGAACTGGTGAAAAGTTTGATAAGAGAGTAGCTGTTGGTGTTATGTACATGATTAGACTTGTTCACATGGTTGATGATAAGATTCATGCAAGAGCAACAGGACCTTATAGTTTAGTTACTCAACAACCATTGGGTGGTAAAGCTCAATTTGGTGGTCAAAGATTCGGAGAAATGGAAGTTTGGGCATTATATGCATATGGTGCTGCTCACATATTACAAGAAGTTCTAACAATTAAATCTGATGATGTTGTTGGTAGAGTTAGAGTATATGAAGCACTTGTTAAAGGTAAACCAATCCCAGCTGCTGGTGTTCCAGAATCATTTAGAGTATTAATTAAAGAATTCCAAGCTTTAGGAT
>CAVBMP010000142.1:0-4025 GCA_963596555.1 Bacteroides helcogenes | reverse complement strand
CTATTTATTCTCTTAACCTATTATCATTTTAACAAATAAATCAGTATTTTAAAATATAAATTTAGAATTTTTTTGCAACAATTTAATTTTGTTCCTACCATTACTATAGCAGAAACAAAAAAATGAAGCATCTAATTTTAAAAAATATTTCAATTAGATATATAAAAGTCAATATTCATCTAAATTTTGTTATGAAAGTTTAATTTTTCCTTTACATTTCAAGTTCATTAATAATTTCTTTTATCATACTTCCATCTATCAACTCAACTCTATTCTTGAAGGCTAATTGTATTGCTGAGTTGGTAAATGTCGAATTTGTTACCACAATAGCTTTTTTTGCATTGTAATATGCCTTAGAAGATACAACCTCTTGAACTGCTTTATTTCCAACTGGATTACTATAATATTTAGCTTGTACAACTATACTTTCATCTTTTTTTGTTACTAATATATCAGCACCTTGATCTTTTGATTTTGATGTAACATTACACTCATAACCTAACTTTTGATATAAGTGCGCAACAAATTCCTCAAATTCATATCCATTCTTAACATTTTCTAACTCAGTTAGTAATGAAGATTTAGAAATTTCAAGCCCAATATCATGCTGCAATATTCTATCTAATTCTTTTTCTTTTTTAGTTTGTTTAACAATATCGCTTACTTCATTAATATAATTAAAAATAGTTTGATTTAAAATAACTTTAATAATATCCAAATCGTCATCTTTAAAAACACTTCTATTTTTTATAAAATATGTTATTAAAAATATAATGTATGAAAAAGTATTACAATCAGCCATATTTTCACAGTATAGTGGATAAGTAAAAAAGACGAATTCTTTAATTGAACAATTTTTATTTACACTAATAATTTCATCAAATGCATCACAAAACTTATATAATGGTTCGTACAACATATCATTCACTAGAAAAGAATTTAATAATGAATCTGATGACATGATAACATCTTCTTTAACGTAAGTCGGAACTTTTTTATATTCTTCTATTATTAAATCATAAAATAATTCTGATAGTTTATTTTTCTTAACATCAAAATTTGTTCCTTCTTTATCAAAAATACTATTAACTTTTGTAAAATCCTTTAACTTATCATTTGTATTGCCATTTATAATCATATAATTCGCATATGAAAATCCAAATAATTGAAGTAGCGGATGAATAAAATTATTTACATAGTTTACGATTACTTGAAACAAAATACATTCATGTAAAATATCTTCATCAAAATTTGATTCATCGACATTATCTAATCCATATATGCAAAATGATGCTGACTCATTCTTAAAACAAAGATTGTAAAAAATATCGACAGAAAGACAAAACCTCATCCTTTCACTTGTTTCATTAGATACAAATTTTTTTAACGTTCTTTCTCTAATTGTATCTACAAGATTTTTCAAAAATTCATTCTCAGTAATTACATTATTTAAAAGGTTTCTAATATCTTCTAGATTATTTAAACTGTTTTCTTCAATAATTATATTTAATATTGTATCATTTATTTCTTCTAACTCCCCATCTTTTAAATTATCTACGAATTCAGCATCAAAATAATAAGTTTCATCATCGTATGCATCATCAAATTTTAATGTAGATTCATCAATTTTCATACCCATAAACATATCTTTTAGTTCTTCTTCTCTTTCAAAATCAAAAGTTGATGAACTTTCAATTTTACCTCTTATTGATATTTTACTTGATATATCCCAAATTTTAGGTGTTTCTTGATATAATTCTATAAATCTATCTCTAGCTTGGCTAAAATCATTATAAAACATCAATATTAATTCCTTTAAAAATTTTTCATCATTATTTTCCATAAAATACTCCTTCTTTCTATTACATGTATAAACACTATACATAATATATCATAATGTTGATTTTAAATCTAGTGCTATATGCCCATAAAATAATATTTCTATTTATAGGACAATATAAATATAGAGGTGGTACTAATGGCACAAGTTAAAAGTGATATGTATTATTATGATATTGTTAGAAAAAACATTAGAAAATACAGAAAAGAAAAAGGATTTACTCAGCAGAAATTAGCAGATGAAGCTGATATGTCCATAGATTACTTAGCTGAAATAGAAAGTGTAAAAAGAAGAAAAACTTTTAGTTTAGCAATTTTAGGTAGAATAGCTGATGTTTTAGAAGTTGATATAAGAGATTTTTTTAACAATAATTAGAATAAAAAAGTGATCATAGTTTATATAGAAAATAAAAGAATGAGGTTTGGTAAAATAATCCCATTCTTTTTTAATTATTTAATATTATTCCTTTCCATATTATTTATAATTGCTTATATTTATCTATTTTGGTGCCTTAAAAATGTGCCATTATTACATCGAGTGACATATAAAGTGCCGAAAAATTTAATATTTTATAATAAGTTATGATATTTTACAATACTTTTAATATAAATTAAAAACACGCATAAATACTGGCTTTATAGCGTGTTTTCTAATAATCATTATGGTGCTGAAAAGAGGAATCGAACCCCCAACCTACTGATTACGATTCAGTTGCTCTACCAATTGAGCTATTTCAGCATAATTGTTCCACACTTAGATACATCAAAAATAAAAAAAGTGTGTTTGATAGTGTGTTTGGAACATTTTTTTAAAGTAAAAAAACTTAATTTAAAGTTTTAATAATTTATATTGGTTGCCCCAATAGGATTCGAACCTATGATGCTGGAGTCAGAGTCCAGAGCCTTACCACTTGGCCATGGGGCAATTACTACTTAATTATAATATTTTTTAAATAAAAAAACAATCATAAGATTGTAATTATTCAATTTGGTGGAGCTGAGGAGTAGCGAACTCCTGTCCAAAATTCGTTTCATTTGGTCTTCTACAGGTTTAGTTGGTTTTTATCCTCAAATAATAATGTAGATTGCCAACTTCTCTTATTATTCAAAGTTTGCTCGTTTTTCATTATAAACCACAAACAAATTTATAATATAACTTGCTTTATGACTCCCGGATTTAATCTCGCAAGTAAAGACTAAGCGGAAGCTCCGTTTCTACTTAACTAAGCGAAAGATGGAGAGAATTTGAAATCGTTTCCGATTATTTTGATTTTGCATTTATAGTATGCCTACTACCTGCGCCCAGACAAAACATAATTCTGTCGAATCAATGCAGCCCCATGACATATAGATTATATCATATTATAAGTAATATTTCTAGTGTATTGACAAAATCAAACATATTTCATAAAATAAAGTGTATGAAGTATAGTTGTATTAAAATAATTGAACTAGTATTAGTAAACGCAATAACATTGTGTAGACTTTTTGGTGCTTTATTTTTACCTATTGCTTATCATTTATATGGTATTAATTTTGTTGCATTAGTTACTATATTCTTATTCATAACTGATGCGATTGATGGTTTTTTAGCAAGAAGGCTTAAAATATCAACATTCTTTGGATGTAGTATGGATGCTTTAAGTGATAAAGTTTTAAATGCTACCCTATTTATACTTCTTGGTATAGAATATAGATATATGATACCACCTCTTATTATAGAAATATTAATACTTTATATAAGTTACTTAACATATAAAAATGGTGGTAATGTTAAATCAACAAAGACAGGTAAAATTAAGACAATTATATTAGATGTATGTGTAATACTAAGTTTAATATTATTAAGTATTCCAAAGTTAAATATAGATGGTAAAGTAATTAAATACATTGTTTCAAATACTGACTTTTATATAATAATACTAAGTTCTATAATAACTATATCATGTTTAATAGCATTACTTGATTATATTAAAAGATATAAGAATGCAAGATTTAATCCTAAATATATTAAAGTTAAAAAAAGAAAGAAAACTGGAAAATCTTTTAAAGAAATAATAACTAGATCTTTTGATATAGAATACTATAGTAAACATAAAGATGAATCTATTATGGATCAATTATATAAATAGTTAGTGTCAAGAAGTTTCGGAAAATTTGATTAAGGCATATACATTTTTGTATAT
>CAVBMP010000141.1:0-4771 GCA_963596555.1 Bacteroides helcogenes | reverse complement strand
TCAATAAGTAATCCCACTATATTTCTAATCATATATCTTAAAAAACCAGTTGATTCAAATCTTAAATATAATATTTTATTAGATATTTTATAATCTATTAATACATTTCTTTCATAATTAGTTTTATCTTTATCTGAAGTAAAACTTTTAAAATTATGATTTCCACTCATTATACTAATAAATTTATCTAGTAATTTCCTATCAATATTTTTACAATATTGAAGAGTATATTCTGCCTCTATTGGATTATATTCACCCATATTTATTTTATAAATATATTCTTTTCTAACTACATTTCTTATGTTAAAGTTATCATTAACTTTAGTTATCTTTTTAATATAAATATAATCATCCAACATAGAGTTCATACTGTGAGTTAAATTCTTAGTATTAATATCTTTATCTACTTCAAAAACACAATATTGATTATTCGCATGAACACCTTTATCTGTTCTTGATGTACCAAGAGTATTAATGCTACTGTTGAATATCTTTGATAATACTTTCTCTATTTGTCCTTCTACAGTTATCTTATTCTTTTGTATTTGATAACCATAATATTTAGAACCATTATATGATAAATTAATTAAATATTTCATAAAAGTCCTTTCTCAACTATACAAGCATACATTAGTGCTAAGTGAAACATAAAGAAAAATAAATCATTAAATCCAACTCTATTAGTTTGATAATTTGTTCTATACATTTTCTTATTAAATAGTTTTAACTCACTGGCATAAACTAATTCTTTTGACTTTGCTTTAGTTAATCTTAAACTATTAGAAAGTAAACTTAAAAATACATGAATTCTTCCAAAAATATTAGAATTATAATAATCTATTCCTCTTGATGATTGTGCTTTAATTGCTTTATAATTTACTATTAATAAAAGTGGAAAATATCTTAATATAGAATTTATTTTAATAGCTACTTTATTTACTGGTAACATTAGAAAATTAAACATAGATAAGAATCTTTCAATACCATATACACTTTCACTAGGACTAGTAGTAAATGCTAGTATATTTAAATACTCTATTATTACCACAATTTTAATTAAATAACAAACCGTATCATTAAAATTAACACCTAAAAAATATAAAAAGAATATTAAGAATAAATAAATATATCTAAGTGACCAAAAGGTATTAAAGTAATATTTAAATGGTACATAACTTAAAAGCATCATAACAAATGTTAACGTTAAAACAAATAGATTTATTTGTAAGTTATTACTAAGTAATAATACTAATATTGTTATTACAAAATTAATTAATTTCATTACTGGATTTAATCTATGAATAGTTGAATTAATTGGATAATAAGAACCAAATGAATTTCTAGAATACATCTCTATACACCCCTTTTATTAAATCATGGATATTAGTATACTGTGAAATGTCATGTCCTTTTTTATTGCATTTTTCTATGAATGAAACTATTTTAGGCACTTCAAGATTATTTGATTTTAGTAATTTGGTATCTCTAAATAATTCTTTATCACCACTTTTAATTAACTTAGTTAATCTTAATATATGAACAGTATCACTAATTGGATAAGCATAATCAGTATCTTTAGTAAGTAATATAATTGTCTTATTATATTTATTTTTTAGCATCTTTAAAAGAGATGTTAATTCTTTTTTATCTGTATATGAAAGACCAGTTGTAAACTCATCTAATATTAATACTTTAGGGTTATATATTATAGCGCAAGCAAGAGCCACTTTTTTAGCATCAACTACTGTTAAATTAAGAGGATTCATATTAAGATATGATTCATCAAGACCAACTAATTTTAATGAATCAATCGCTCTTACTTCCAATTTATCTAATTTGTATTTAAAATATTTCATTCCAAATTCAATTTCTTTTTTAACTGTTTTATTAAAGAACATATCAAATGGATTTTTAAATACATATCCAGTTTGAAATCTAAGTTCATTAATATCTTTTATTCTTCTACCATCATTAATGAATTTTCCTACTCTAACACTACCACTATTTGGAACTATAAGAGCATTTATTAAATCTGCGATTGCTGTTTTACCGCTATTAGATGCCCCTAAAATAGTATGTATTTTACCTTTTTCAAGTTTAAATGATACATCATCAAGAATAGTCTTTTCAAGAGGAGTTCCTTTATTAATTATAAAACTAACGTTATTAAATTCTATTTCCATAATGCATTCACCAACTTTTCATTAGTTAAATAATATTTCTTAATTAGACCATAATCCATAAGATATTTATTTAAATCTATTATAAATGGAAGTGATATTCCAAGTCTCTTAAGTAATTTTTCTTCATTTAATACACTAAGTGTTTTACCTTCACATACTAGTTTTTTATCATATATAACATATATTTTATCACCATACATAGACTCTTCTATATCATTTGTTAAATTAATAACAATACCACCACTATTTGAATAATCTTTTAAGATATCAAAAATAAGTAGTTTATCTTCATAATCAAGTTCACTTATGACATTATCTATTACTAATATTTTAGGTTTAATTATCATAGATGATAATATTTTCATTTTAACTTTATCACTAGAACCTAAACTATTAGGATCTCTTTCTAATAATTCTTCTAATTTAAACATTCTAGCATATGAACTTATAAGTTCTCTCATCTCATTCTTTTTCATTGCTAAACTCTCAAGTCCATAGACAATCTCATCAACTACTTTTTCACCTACGAATATATCTAAATGTTTATATACAACTATACTCATATTTCTTCTCATTTTAAGTAATGTTTTATATTCAAATTTACTATTGTTTACTATTATCTCTGCTTTTTTATTACCATGCAAAAGAGTATGAACTATTAAATCATTATTATTACCAACTATTGTTACAAAATCTTTTTCTTTTAGTTCAAATTCTATATCATCACCAAACTTGTATTTAAATATTACATCTTCCATAAATAATCTCCTAGATAAATTATACAATATTTTGATGTAAAAAAAAACAGTTGATTAATCAATTTCAACTGTTTGATCTGTTATCATTTTAGCAGATAATGTTCCATTTCCATCTATATCATATACACCAAGTACTCTAAACATTACCCCATCATATCTTAGATAATTATTTTTTTCATTACCAGATATTATGCAAGCTCCATTTTCTATTATATTTCCTTCAAGATCTACAATTCCTTTATTATCAGTACCACATTTACAATCTTTATCATTTGATGCTTTTCCTTTAAATTCTTCATTTGCAAATTTTTCACATACTGTCTTTACTAGATCTTTAACAACTTTAGTATCTTCTTTAGCATCTCCTTGGAATTTAGCACTAAATCCTGCGGCTTGTTTTTTTACTATAACATATTCACCATTCATAGAAGATTTATCTTTTGGATTAGTTAAACACTTTCCATTGTATTTTATTGTTAATTTAGAATCACTTAATTGTACTTGTCCATTACAAGAAGCATCACCACTTAAATAATTTCCATTTATAAGTTCATAAACATATACTTTTACTTCAGTAGCGCCATTAAATATATCTGGATTATTACTAGCATATAACTCTGCAGCATTCTCAATGTGAGATACTGTTTCAGTATATAACCTATTATTAATATTTTTATTTATTGTTAAAATACTAGGTACAGCTATTGCTGCGATTATTCCTATAATTGCTATAACAACAAGTAACTCTGTCAATGTAAAACCTTTTTTACTCATACTATCATACCCTCTATTCTATTAACATTATAATAAATAAACTATTTTTTTTCAACTATTTTTCAAAATAATTTTCTATGATATCATAAACTCTTTCTTTACCTAGTTTAGTCACACTAGAGAAATTAATTATTTCATCTCCTAATGCTGGTGTAAGAGTCTTTTTAATTAAATCATTTTGTTTATCTCTAAGAGAACGATTAACTTTATCAAATTTAGTTGTCACAATTGTAACAGGTAAGTTATAATATTTCAAAAATTTATACATAAGAACATCATCTTCAGTTGGTTTATGTCTAAAGTCAACAAGTAAAAATACATGTTTTAAGTTTTGTCTATTCTTAAGGTATTCCTCTATCATAATACCAAACTTTTCTATTTGTTTTTTAGATGTTTGAGCATATCCATATCCAGGTACATCAACTATATAAAATTGTGAATTAATACGATAGAAATTAATAGTTTGAGTTTTACCAGGTTTAGAACTAGTCTTAGCCATATTTTTTCTATTAATAATTGTATTAATAAAACTACTTTTTCCTACATTACTTCTACCTAATATTAGAAATTCATTCTTTTTATCTTCAGGATATTGTGATATTCTAACCGCACAAATAGGTTCTTCAACATTAACTACTTCCATTATTTTTCCTCACTTTCTTTATATTCTTTGCAACATAAAGATAAATCTTTTAATAAAGCATCAATATTTTCTTTTTTATCAGTTCTAACACCACTAGCATAAGCATGTCCTCCGCCATTATATTTAGCGGCAATTAAGTTTATTACTGGTCCTCTACTTCTAATATTAACTTTGTATAAATTATTCTTTATATCATGAGTTACAAATACCCATACAAGAACTTCTTTAATATTGTTAAAGTCATTAATCATATTAGATACAGAAGATATATCTGCTCCAAGTGAAGTAATAACATCCTCATCTATTTCTATATGGGCAAATCCATACTTATCTACTTTTATAGTTGATGCTATATAACCAAGTAGTCTTATTTCTGATAATGGTCTTTTATATACTTGTCTATATATTTTATC
>CAVBMP010000140.1:0-2693 GCA_963596555.1 Bacteroides helcogenes | reverse complement strand
GTGTTATACAATGTAAGAATAAATGTTTTATTTGTCTTAAAAAACAAATAACTATTAATGGTGTTAAAATACCAAAATATTTAAAAATAGAATCAATTGAAGTAAATAATAAAGTTTATACTGATTTTTTAATGATTAAGACATTACTTTTCAATGTAACTTATAATAAAATAAAATTTAGATGCTCTAATGACATAGAATTTTCTATAAATAAAGAAATACTTTTTGGTAATTCTAAAGAAGATGAGCATGTACTAGCAGAAGACTTTATATGTTATTTATCAAAAGTTTCTAAAGAAATATTTGAAACTGATAAAAGACAAGAAGTTACTGATATTTTATCTAAAATTTATGATTTAAATGAAAATGATTCATATAATATTAGTGATAATATGACTAATATTGATACAAAGGACGAAACTTATATGCAAAAAGAACAAAGTAATTTAGAAAAATATGGTGAAAATTTAACTAATATGTTTTATCTTAAAGATCCGTCTATTGGAAGAGATGATATAATTAGAAAGATAGAAAGAATACTATTGTATCCTGAAAGAGATAAATCAATTATAATAACTGGTCCTGCTGGTACTGGTAAAACTGCGGTTGTTAAAGGCTTAGCATATAGAATACAAAAAGGTACAGTTCCACAAGCACTTAAAGATATAAAAATAATTAGTATAGATGCTCCATCAATAGTTTCAGGTTGTAAATATGTCGGAACACTTGAAGAAAAATTAAAAGGTATTTTAGATGAAGCGAGCACTGATAAGAATATTATTATTTTTATAGATGAAGTACATCAAGTAATGGGTGCTGGTAGAAGTGAAGGAAATAAAGTAACTATTGCTGAAATATTAAAACCATATCTAGATTATGGAAAAGTAAGAATTATTGGTGCGACTACTGATGAAGAATATTTAGAAAATATTGAAAGTAATACAGCATTTAAATCAAGATTAAAAAGAATAAAATTAGAAGAGCCTGATCGCGATGTTATTTATGAAATAATAGATGATTTAATAAATGCTTATAATAAAATTAGTTATTCTAAAGTAATAATGGATGACGATGAAAAAGATAAAATCATTAATTTCCTAATAGACGCAACTGCTACTAAATCTAGAACATTTAATGATAGAGTTAATAATCCAAGACTAGTACTTGATATTGTTAAAGAAGCATATGCAATCGCTGCATTAAGTGATAGATTCGAAGTAACTATTGATGACTTTATAGAAGCACTTAATGATGAAGAAAGAATATATGATAGTTCTAAACAAAGATGTATACAAATATTAAAACAAAAAACTAATTATAAAAAAGAAAAAGCAATTGTATTGGAATTTAAACCTAAAAAGTAATTGCTTTTTTTATTTCTTTATGATACTATTTATACGAAAGGGTGTTTGTATGAAAGAAAGAGTTATTTTAAGTATAGATTTAAAAAGTTTTTTCGCATCATGTGAGTGTGTATATAGAGGTCTAGATCCATTCACTACTCCACTTATAGTCGCAGATACATCTCGTGGTAAAGGTGCCATGTCATTAGCGGTAACACCCTATTTAAGAAACTTTGGTATTAAATCAAGAAGTAGACTTTATGAGATTCCAAATAATATTAAGATTATGTATGTTCCTCCTAGAATGAAATTATATGAAAGTTATAGTAATAAAGTAATAGATATTTATAAAGAATTTATAAGTGAAGAAGATATACACATCTACTCTATCGATGAAGTGTTTATTGATGCCACTGAATACTTAAAATTCTATGATAAAACAGATATAGAACTTGCTAAAATGATAATGAAAACTATTAAAGATAAAACAGGTATAACTTCAACTTGTGGAATTGGTCCTAATATATTTTTAGCAAAAGTTGCGATGGACACAGAAGCTAAACATAATAAAGATTTTATATCAAAATGGACATATGATGACATTGAAAAGAAACTATGGAATATTAGTCCATTATCTGAAATATGGGGTTTTGGTAAAAGAACTGAAAAGAAACTTAATGACTTGAAAATATTTAAAGTCAAAGACATAAACAATTATAAAAGAGAATTCTATATTAAAAGATTTGGTAATGTATTAGGTAATGATATTTGGTGTAAAGCAAATGGAATAGATTTTACCACTATTAAAGAACTAAATCAAAGAAGTAAAAACAAATCAATAAGTATGAGTCAAATATTATATAGAGATTATAATGTTGAAGAAGCACTATTAATAATAAAAGAAATGAATGATATGTTAAATTCTAAATTAAGAAAGATGAATAAAACAACATCAAATGTTTTTTTAGGTATAGATTATTCAAAAGACTTTTATAAGAAATTTCATGATAGTGTGTCATTAAAAGTAGATGAAGATGATAAAAATACTATATATGAAGCACTTGAATACTTATATAATAAAAATGTAGAAGATTTGCCTATAAGAAAAGTTTCAATCGCATATTCTAATTTAAAAAAGAAAACACATACTCAATTAAGTTTATTTGATTCTTTTAAAGAAGAAAATAATGAGTTTGAAAATATAATCGATGAAATAAATAAAAAATATGGTCAAACTTCTATTTTAAGAGCATCATCTCTTTTAAAAAATTCTACAATAAAAAACAGAAAGAATTTTAATTTGAGTTGCGGTAAAAAAAATAATTAAAATAAAAAATCAGAGAATTTTTC
>CAVBMP010000139.1:0-2314 GCA_963596555.1 Bacteroides helcogenes | reverse complement strand
TCATTTTTGCGTGCTATAGTCTGAATAGTTACATTTTATTCAGTGAAAGTATAATTTACTATTGATTAATATAATCTTTTATGATATTCTTTTAAAGAGGTAAAAATATGAATAATATCATAACAAATAACAATTTTATATTAAATAGCTGTTTAGTTGATAATATTTGTTTTGATTTTTTACATTTCTCATCAATTTAATTGATGAGATTTTTTTTGCCTTAAGAAGGAGGAAAGAATGAAAAAGAAAAAATTATTACTTGATATTAATGATAAACCGCCTATATTAAAATGGTTTATTCTATCATTACAACATGTTTTTGCGATGTTTGGGGCAACTATATTAGTACCAATACTTGTTAATAATAGTTGTGGTAGTGAGGTATTATCAATACCAGTCGCATTAATATCATCTGGAATTGGTACATTAATATATATTGCTTGTACTAAAGGAAGAAGTCCTGTGTACTTAGGAAGTTCATTTGCTTTTATAACACCTATGATAGTTGGTTATTCAATTGCTGGAAGAGAAAGTGTATTTACAGGTATTATGGCAGTTGGACTTACTTATGTATTAGTTGCATTAATAATAAAGTTAGTAGGCAAAAAATGGATTAATAAAATATTACCACCTATAGTAGTAGGGCCAATGATAATGATTATAGGTTTGTCATTAGCGCCAACTGCAGTAGAAGAAATAGGTCTTAATAATGACACTGTTTCTTTAAAAAATATAATAGTAGCATTAACAGCATTCCTAACAACAGGAATACTTGCTGTGAGGGGGAAAGGTTTCTTTAGAATAATACCATTCTTAATGGGAATAATTGCTGGATATGTGATGTCTATGATTTTAGGAATCGTTGATTATGCACCTATAGTATCTGCTGGCATTATTGAAATTCCAAAATTTTATATTCCATTTGTACACTATTCAATAAACTTTGGTAGCATATTAACAATAGTTCCAATAGCACTTGTTACAATGGCGGAGCATATTGGTGATCATAAAGTCTTAGGGGAAATAATTGATAAAGATTTATTAAATGATCCAGGTCTTGATAGAACATTAATGGGAGATGGACTTGCAACATTTGCTGCTGGTTTAATTGGTGGGCCTGCCAATACTACATATGGGGAAAATACATCTGTAGTTGGAATGACTAAAGTTGCTTCAGTATGGGTTTTAGCATTAGCAGCAGTTATTGCTATAGCATTTGGTTTCTTAGGTCAATTAACTGCAATAATATCATCAATACCATCAGCAGTACTTGGTGGTGTATCAATATTATTATATGGATTTATATCAGTTAATGGTTTGAAAGTATTAATACAAAATAAAGTGGATTTTGAAAATGTAAAGAATGTTATTATAGCATCTTCAATGTTAGTATTAGGTTTAGGAGGTGCTGCTATATCTATTACGAAAGGTAATATTTCATTATCTATATCAGGTATGAGTTTAGCAGCAATAGTTGGAATATTATTAAATTTATTAATAAAGGAGAAAAAATAATGAAAGAAATAGTTTTAAATCATCCATTGATTACGCATAAATTAAGTATATTAAGAGATAAAAATACTAGTACAAAAGAATTTAGAGAGTTGATAAGTGAAATATCTGTTTATCTATGTTATGAAGCAACTAAGGATGCAAATATGTATGATAAAGCTATTGAAACACCACTTACAAAGATGAATACTAAAGTTATAAATGATGATGATTATGCTTTTATTCCTATTTTGAGAGCAGGTATGAGTATGGTTGAGGGTATAATAAAAGTTATACCAAATGCAAAAATAGGTCATATTGGATTATATAGAAATGAAAAAACTTTAATGCCGGTTGAATATTATTATAAAGTACCTTTAAACATATCTAAAAGAAAAGTATTTGTATTAGATCCAATGCTTGCTACTGGTGGGAGTGCTATAGCGACAATAGATAGACTTAAAAAAGATGGAGTGACTGACATTAAATTTTTATGTATAATAGCATCTCCAGAAGGAATTAAAGCATTACAGAAATCTCATCCAGACGTGCAAATATATTGTGCTTCAAAAGATGAGCGTTTAAATGACAAAGGATATATTCTTCCAGGACTTGGTGATGCAGGAGATAGGGTTTACGGTACAAAGTAAACTCTTTCTTTTTTTTGATGTTTTGTTTAGTAAGTATGTTATAATTAAGATATGATGAAAAAAGTATTAAAAAATAATTATAGGTATTTAGTAATTACTGTTATATTAATTATAATTACTACATGTATTATGAAGAGTGATTTATATAACTCAATATTAAATTTTGATTATAA
>CAVBMP010000138.1:0-10754 GCA_963596555.1 Bacteroides helcogenes | reverse complement strand
ATATATGAGTGATGGTAATATGGTATATGTAACAACTACTAAGTTAAAATCATTAAATAAATATGTAGATATAGTTAAAAAACTAGAGAATAAAAAAGGTATTTTATATTTAGATAGTGGAAACTATTTTGAGATTAAAGAAAAGTAAGCAACTTTTCTTTTTAATTTCATATATATTAATATGTCAAAGTTAGATAATTTTAAAAAATTTGTTTCTAATCATCCTGAATTTGCTGATTATGTAAAAAAGAATAATGTATCATGGCAATCATTTTATGAATTATATGATTTATATGGAGAAGATGATGAAATATGGAAGAAATATATAAAAGATGATATAAGTGACCAAATAAGTATAAAAGGACTCTTAAATACTTTAAAAAACATTAATATAGACTCATTAGAAGAGAATATTAGTTCAATACAAAAAGCAGTTGGTTTAGTAGAAGAATTAACAAGAGAAACTAAAAAAGAAGAAGAAAAAACAAATCCTAAAGAAGAAAAAATAGATAAATTATATGGTGAAGAATGAAATATGAAGTATTAGAAAAATTAAGAAAAGATGAAAAGTATTTAAAATTCTTAAGACAAAATTCTAATTGGTATAAACAATTAAATAGAGATCCTTCTTCTTATGATTTATTTGTTCGTGAAATGAAAAAGAAATATAAATTAAGAACTATAGATAAAGTTGATAGTTTTGTAGATGGGGTAGATTTAGTAACTAAGATAATTTCAGCAACCAATGATTAAGAGTGTATAAAATTTTACATTCTTTTTATTTTAATATTGACACAAAAAAATCTTAATGCTACAATAAATACATAAGGATAGGGAAAATAAAATCCCTACTAAAAGAAAGGAAGGAATGAAATATTATGAATAAGAAAGGTTTTACATTAGTTGAATTATTAGCAGTTATTGCAATCTTAGCAATATTAGTAATCATCGCATTACCAAATGTATTAAAGATGTTTAATGACTCTAAAAAGAATTCATTCATAAATGAAGTAAGAGAAGTATTTAAGACTGCTCAAAATCAATATATGGCAAGTCAAATCAATTCTACTACTCCTCAAACTGCATTTAATAATGCTTGTACAACTAAAGTTGAATTAGATATGCAAGGTAGAGCTGCTAGTGGTCAATTAAAATATTTAGTTGTATTAACTGATGCTGGTGAAACTGCTGATGTAATAGTTACTGATGGAACTTATACTTATGAAAAAACTGGCGTTAAGGATGTATCAGAAATTACAGACGCAAATGTTTCAGACGGAGACGGAACTGCTAAAATTACTGCAGATACTGTTAATTGTAAGTAATATTTAAAATTAATTTAAAAATTAGACTATTCATTTAGTCTTTTTTTTATTGTTTAAATTTGATAGAATTGAAGTGGTGATATTATGAATTTGATAATAGGTAGTCATGTTAGTTTTAATAATAAGGAGCAGTTACTTGGAAGTGTTAAGGAGGCACTTAGTTATAATGCTAATACATTTATGATATATACTGGTTCTACTCAAAGTACTAGTAGAAGTGAACTAAGAGATGAATGTACATATGAAGCATATAAATTGATGCTGGAGAATAATATTGATAGTAATAATGTTATAGTTCATGCTCCGTATATAATTAATCTTGCGAATAGAAAAGATGAGGATAAATACATATTTTATTGTGATTTTCTTGCGAATGAACTTGATAGATGTAAGAAATTAGGTCTTAATAAAATAGTACTTCATCCGGGTAGTGCAACTACATGTACAAAGGAAGAAGCTATTAAAAATATTATAGATGGTATTAATTATGTATATAATAAAACTACTGATACTATGATTCTTTTAGAGTTTATGGCAGGTAAAGGTACAGAGGTTGGAACTTCTATTGATGAATTAAAGTGTATAATAGATGGTATTAATGATAAAGATAGAATAGGGGTATGTTTAGATACATGCCATATGAATGACTCTGGTGTAGATATATCTAAATTTAATGATTTTTTGAGTGAGTTTGATAGTAAAATAGGAATATCTAAAATAAAATGTGTTCATGTTAATGATAGTTTAAATGACTTAGGTAGTCATAAAGATAGACATGCTAATATTGGTTATGGGACTATAGGATTTGATAATATAATAAATGTGGTTTATTGTGATAAATTAAATAATATTCCATTTATATTAGAGACACCTTATGTTAATAGAAATACTAATGATTCTTATGCTCCATATAAATATGAAATAGAAAATATTAGAAATAAAAAATTTATTGATTTTAAGGAGAATTTATGAGAAATGGATTTGGCTTAATAGAAATATTAGTTATTATAGTAATTATTGTTTTAATACTTATTTTATTACCAAAACAAATTACTACATTACCATCAGATATTAAAGTTGAAGATAATAGTGCTGATAAAAATACTTTCTTAATTGAAGTAAAAAATATATATAATGAGGCAAATAATAAATATACTGAGGAAAGTATGAATGGAAATGAGTTATCTATAATAAATAATAATGAAAATAAATTGAATGTTGCATCTAATATAAATTATTGTATTAAATTTAAAAATGGAGTAATTACTAATATGAAAGTTAGTAATGAAAAGTATCATATTATTTATACAAATGATAAAAATATAAGTGATATAACTGCAAATGATATAAAAGATAGTAAGTTAGAAGATATGAGTTGTTAGACTTATATCTTTTTAAATATAAATTGATTAATCACTTAAAAAATGATAAACTATTATTATAATAAGGTGGCAAATATGAAGAGTAAAGTAATAGTATTTATAACTGTATTTTTTTGGTTAATTTTATCTATTAGTGGTATTGTTGGTTTTGTTGAATCTAAGAAAGTTAATGATTTTGGTGGTTGTAAATATGATGGTGAATTAGTTAATGGTGCAGAATATGTTAATGGAAAATATACTTATAGATATAAGCAAAAAGGACTTGTTAATCTTTATGGTGTTGAATGGATTGATATTGATAGTGATGGTTGGGGAGTATTATTAACTGATAGGGAATCAACTGAACCTATTAGTGGAGAAATATGTTCTAAGATTAATGGTAAACCTATAGTGTCTACGAGTTTTATGTATGCATATAGTAAAGCTTCTTCAATAGATTTAAGTGATTTAGATACTTCAAATGTAGAAGATATGAATTGGATGTTTTCAAAGAGTGAGGCAGAAGAAATTAAAGGATTAGAAAATATCAATACTTCGAAAGTAACTAACATGAGTGCTATGTTTAATGAAAGTAAAGTAAATGTACTAGATTTAAGTCATTTTGATACTTCTAATGTAACTAATATGAGTAGTATGTTTATGAATTCTATAGCAGAAACATTAAATGTGAGTAGTTTTGATACATCAAATGTAGAGAGTATGAATTATATGTTCAATAAAAGTAGTGCAACTGAAATAAAGGGACTAGATAAATTTAATACAAAAAGAGTACTGAATTTTGGTTACATGTTCGCTCTTAGTAAAGCTTCTTCACTAGATTTAAGTAGTTTTGAATTTGGTCAGTTAATTTATATATCTCAAATGTTTTCGACTTGTTCTGCAAAAGAGGTTTATGTAAAAGATCAAGAAACACTAGATTTATTAAAATCGGAAGCAGGTTTTATACCTAGGGATTTAGTTTTCAAAATAAAATAATATTATAAAGGTGGTATGTATGAATAAAAAAGGTTTTACTTTGGTAGAGTTATTAGCAGTAATTGCAATATTAGCAATACTAGTAATAATAGCACTTCCAAATGTATTAAAAATGTTTAATGATTCAAAGAAAAATACATTTATAGTTCAAGCAAAAGAGACTGCTAATGCATCTCAACAACATATAATTACGTCAAGAGTTAAGAAGTTTGATTGTAATGAAATTTTAACTGGACAAAAATATAAAGAATGTAACGCCATTGTCGATAAAAATAGACAAGTATGGGTTGATGTTATTGGAAGCGGAACATATGAGAATTTTATGATGGCAGATGTAACTCCTGGTGGAGAATCTGGATATTTTATAGATTTATCTAAACTTAATTTAATTGATATTGGTCAAGAAAAAACTGTTAAAGCAAGTTTAGTTGAAAACAATAAAATAAATGAACCAATATTCAAACTAATGACTGCTGATGATATGATTGATTTAGAAACTAAATATGGTGGTGCATTATCTGATAAACAAATACAAAATATAAAAGACACATATAATAATTCTTTAAATAATATGAAAATAGAAAATAACACTATTAAAAATACTTCTACTGATTATTCTGTTTACAGTGTCAAAATGATTTTATCTCCTGGTAAATATAATTTTACATATACAAGTAATGATGTCGATAATGATAATGGCCCAATGATAAATGATAATATCATTAATACTCATAATAATTTAAAAACAAATGAAAGTAAATATTTTGATGATTTAAATTTTAATAAATATTCAATTAAAACAGATGAAAATAATATGTTAATTATTACTGGTGAAATAGAAATTAGTAAAGCAACTACTTATTATATTGGTGGAACTGTTTCAGGCGGAGGAACTTTTTCAGATATTTCTATTGATGGTACTGCAACTAATTCAATAGAAATTAATGGTGAAGAAAATATATATCTATTGCCAGAAGAAGTTCCAAGTTACAAAGATGCTGGTATATCACTTGATAATAAAGAATTAACTGGTAATGATGTATTTGAATATACTAATTTAAAAAGTAAAGAAGGAGAATATAGATACAATTATATAGTTAAGACAAGCCAAGGTGTAAAGAAATATACAAGATACATAACTGTATTAAATTATACAAGTGAAAAGTGTTTTGCTTTTGATACTTCAAGTGGAACAATAACAAGATATTATCATACTGAAGAAGGCAAAGAAGGTGCTAAAAAATGTCCAACTGATGTTGTAATACCTGCGAAAATATCAGGAGTACAAGTTAAGAATATAGGTGACTATGCATTTGCTTCACTAGATGGTTTAGAACCTATGTCATCATATAAAAATAAATATGAAGTAAGATTAATGGATACAAGTTATATTCCTAACTTTAAATTGACATCGTTAATACTTCCTGAGGGCTTAGTAAAAATTTATGAGCATGCATTTATTGGAAATAAATTAAAAACAGTAACAATACCATCTACTGTTACGTCGATTTATGGTTATGCATTCTATAGTAATCAATTACAATCAGTAATATTTAAAGGTGACAAAAGTAAAATATCTATTGGATGTGGAGCATTTAATGGCGAAAAACACTCAGATGAAGTTAACTCATTGACGGATCCTGTGTGTTAATTCAAAATAAAAGTTTATTGACTATTCAATAAACTTTTTATATTCATTATATTTTTCTATTATTTTTTTATAGAGTTCAGGATTAAATGATAATTTATAGTTAGAAATATAACTCATAAAATTAGTATTTAATATTTCCTCATAATCGTTTTTAATAGCATTATAAATCATATCTATTTCTTCGTTTGTTGCTGGTGTGCATTCATGACTTAGATAATTAATAACATCTTGTTTTGTTAACTTATTTATATAATTTTTGATAAGTTCTTTTTTCATTATTCCTCCCATTAATAGTATATTAATGGGACTTTATTTTATTCATTCATTTGTGATAGTGTGTTGATTAGTGAAAGTTTACCATATTCATAAGATAAAGAACCTTGTTGATATAAAACATATGGTTTTCTTAATGGCCCATCTGCGGATAATTCTATTGAGGATCCTGATGTGAATGATGGACTTGCCATAATTATTTTATTATCGTATCCAGGCATATCACTTGGTATTGGTTTTACATATGAATCAATTGGTCCTGATGATTGAATACCATGTGCATATTTAATAATTTCATCTTCATTATCAAAGTATATTAATTGTACTATATCACATCTTGTATCATTATATTTAGGACTGACTTTATAACCTAATTTTTCTAATACTTTGCTTGTAAGAATAGATGTTTTTAATGCTGAACTAACTACACTTGGAGCAAAGTAAAGTCCTAATAAAAACATTCTGTTTGCTTCAAAAGATGGACCAACTTCACGACCTTCACCTGGCAAAGTTAATCTTTCAGCACATAAGTCAACATATTTTTTATCCCCGACTATATATGCACCATTAGTAGCAATTCCTGCGCCTAGGTTTTTAATAAGAGAACCTGCCATAATATCTGCGCCTACTTCTATAGGAGATTTGTCTTCTACAAATTCACAGTAGCAGTTATCTACAAATATAATTATATCTTTATTAATACTTTTTATTAATTTAATGACTTTTTCTAATTTTTTAATATCTAGAGAATCACGAGTAGAGTAACCTCTTGATCTTTGAATATGTATTACTTTTATATCATTATTTAATTCTTCTTTGACACTTTTATAGTCAAAGTCATTATCTATTAAATCTATTTCTTTATAATTAATACCATAACTTATTAATGAACTATCATTATCTTTAATACCAATAACTTCATGTAATGTATCATATGGAGTACCTGTTATTGATAGGAGTGTATCATTTGGTCTTAATAGTGCTTGTAATACAACTGTAATAGCATGACTACCTGATATAAATTGATTTCTAACAAGACCGCTTTCTGCATTAAATATATCAGCAAAAATACTATCTATTTTATCTCTTCCAATATCATTATAACCATATCCATTAGAACCATAAAGATCACTACTAGATAAATTATATTTATGGAAACTATCTAATACTTTTTTACTGTTTTTTAGAGTTTGTTCATCTATTTTATTAAATATATCTTTTAGATTTTGTTCTTCAGTATTTACAATTTTTTCTATATTTTTATCCATTTTTAACATCTTTTACCACCGTCTATTCTTATAATACTATCGTTTATATAACTAGCATCTTCTGTGCTTAAAAAATACACTAAAGAGGCTATTTCATTTGGTTCTGCGAATCTATTTAATAATATTTTATTTTCTTCGTTCTTTCTAAATTCAGTGTCCATATCTTTATTCATTGGAGTATTTATCCATCCAGGGCATACACAATTTACATTTACATAAGGACTATAATAATTAGCTAAGTTATGAGTAAGATTGATAACTCCTGCTTTAGAAGTATCATAATCTAAACTATATTCATAATATGTATCTATTCCATTAGTTGAACCAATATTAATAATAATACCTTTTTTATTTTTATACATTAAGTCACCAAATGTTCTTGATACTAGAAAGGTACCTACTAAATTAACTTCTAATATTCTCATAAAACTTTCTTTAGTTTTATCACTTACAAGACTATCATTTGATATACTAGCATTATTTACAAGTACATCTAATTTACCAAATTTATTAATAATAGTGTCTTTCATATTCTCAATATCTTTTTCATTAGATATATCACATTTAATTACTAGAACTTCTATGTTATATTCATTTAGTATTTCATCTTTTAATTTCATTGCTTCATCTTTATTAGTGTTATAATTTATAATAACATTATAGTTATTAGATGCGAATTTTTTAATTATAGATGAACCTAATCCTATACTAGAACCGGTTACTAAAACAGTTTTTCTTTTCATAAAATCACCAAAAGTATTCTAACATAAATTTAATAATAATTGAAGTGTATTTATTTTTGTGATATTATTTTAATAGTCAGGAGGAAAATTATGGACAAAGAAGAAGTATATTTAACATATTTATTACTATCACCAACTAAAGGAATGACAGGTGTAGTAGAGAATAATGAAGCATTATTGGATATCTCTAGTAATATTGATTCTAATTATTTGATGAGTGTACTTGTTTCTAAGAAAGGTAATAAATTCACAGTATTAGGAACAGATGAGGATTTTAATGTTGTTTATAATAATGAAAGTCCAATTAGATTTATCAAAAAAGGATTAAGTTTAGTATATCCAAGTGAAAGAGTTGGTATTAGACTTGATAATACTGATAAAGGTGCAGAAATAATAGGTAATTATTTAAAAAGAGGAGAAGAGGAAATAGTTGGTTCTATTGATGAATTTTATATTAATGGAATGATTTATTATTGTAGAAATAAAAGATCTGAAGAAAGAGAAATGAGAAAAAAATTGAAATTATAATCTAAAATAAGATTTATGCTTGTAATATCATAATTTATTTGTTATAATTTTGAATGTATAAAAAAAGGAGGACAAACTATAATGGCAAAGAAAGAAAATAGAGAAGGTATTGCACTTCAATGTACAGTTTGTAAAAATATTAATTATTTAACTAGTAAAAATAAACAAAATACTGAAGGAAAATTAGAAGTTAAAAAATTCTGTAAAAAATGCAATAAGACAACTGCTCACAAAGAAAGAAAGGCAGCATAACATATGTTTAATGTAAATGATATTAAAAATGGAATGACAATTAAATATGAAGGAGTTATATATCAAGTAGTAGAATTCCAACATGTTAAACCTGGTAAAGGTAGTGCTTTTGTTAAAACTAAACTTAAAAATTTAAGAGCAGGAACTACTCAAGAAATTACTTTTAATGCAGGAATCAAGATGGAAAAAGCTGATGTTAGAAAAAATCAACTTTCATATTTATATGCAGCTGGAGATAATTATGTTTTTATGGATAACAATACATATGATCAAATAGAATTACCAACAAGTCTTTTAAAGGATGAAGCAAAATTCTTAAAAGAAGGTATGAATGTTGAATCTATGAATATTGAAGGTGAAGTAATTGGTATTACATTACCTGAAAAAGTTTCTTATAAAGTTATTAGTGCTCCTGATGCTGTTAAAGGAAATACTACAAGTACTGCTCAAAAGGATATTACTATTGAAACTGGATATACTCTAAAAGCACCATTATTTATTAAAGAAGGTGATGATGTAGTAATAACTACAAGAGACGGTAAATACTTTGGTAGAGGATAAGAACCTGATGGTTCTTTTTTTATTTACTTTAAATACTTTATATGTTATAATAAGCGCATTATTAAAGCATTTAAAGGTGTGGGGGAAATGGGATTATTTGTAAAATACAACTTGTTTGATTTATTTAATGATTGTAGTAAAAATGAAGTATTAGAAGCAATTAATTCATTAAATACATATGAACAAGCAATATTAAGAAAAAGATTTGGTATTAATTATGATGGAAACAAAGCAGAACTATTTTTATCAGTTGATCATATTAATTTAATATATTCAGAAATAATCCCTAAAATCAAATATAAAATATTAAAAAATAGAGAAAAAAAGATATTTAAATGTGATAAGTTAATACCATGTATAAATAATGGTATGTCAAATGAAGATATGTGTAAAAAATATAATTTAACAAGACAAGAGTTATATGAAGAATTATCTAAATTAAGAAGAAAAGGTCATATAATAAAAAGTAAATATTATTCTGATGGTTCAATTTATTTTAAAAGTGATACTTGTTATGAAAAGCATTATCCTAGAGAAACTATTTTAACAGGACCACCTGAAAACTATATGAAAGTACTTGCTATATCTGATTTACATATTGGTAGTACTAAAGAAAGATTAGATTTAATTAATAAAGCATTTGAGTATTGTACTAAAAAAGGTATTAATATTATTATATGTTGTGGTGATTTTGTTGATGGTGCTTTTGGACGAATACAACAAAAAATTAAAAATCCATATGATCAAGTAGAATATTTTTTAAAGAATTATCCACATGATAACAATATTTTAACTTTTGGAGTAGGTGGAGATCATGACCTTAGTTTACTTAAGGATGCTGGGATTGGTTTTAAAGAAGCATGTGAAAATAGTAGAAGTGATATAATAATTCCCGGTTATACTAGTGTGGACATAAATATTAAAAATGATAATATTCGTTTATATCATCAGACTCCGAGTGGTAGAATAATTATGCCATCGTATCCAACATTTATATGTTTGAATGGGCATACACATAGATTTAAATATTATATAAGAGATAATAAAGTATTTGTTAATGTACCAAGTTTATCAAATGTTATGAAATATAATCCTGGGGTAGTAGAAATATCATTTGCATTCAATAAAGGATATGTAAATGATTTATTAATAAAACATATATCTATTGAAGATGAAAAAGTAATTGATAGAATATATCCAGATATGAAGAATAGAAGTATTGAATATAAACCTATAATGAATATAGAACCACAATATAGAAAGAGAGGTTAATTATGAGTGAAGATAATTTAGACAGATTAGAAATGACAATGAGAAGATATGATAATAATAGAAAAGAAATAAATAATAGAAGAAGAGAGTTTATAACTAAGAGAACTAAAATGATGGTTAATGATATATTGGGTGAATACTTAAAAATGATTGATGCTTTTGGTCCAGATAAAAAAATATTTAAAGTAACAAAAAGAATAATAATAGATACAATTGACAGTAGTAAATCTGTAATGAGTATATTTAAACAATATATAAATTTTGAATTATTAAAAGAATATTGTGATGTATTAGGTATTATGATTGATATTAGATATTCAGAAAGTGAATTATTTATTGATTTTATATTAGATAAAGAATTATATGAAAACGGTGTTTATGATTTTAATTATAATACTAATAATTCAGGAACATATATTGATGACTTTAATATGTCATTTAGAAAGAAATAAAATAATTTTAAATATTAAAAGAACATCTGGTAAAAGTCAATAGATAGTTCGTGGCAGGTTTTGCATAATAAA
>CAVBMP010000137.1:0-2471 GCA_963596555.1 Bacteroides helcogenes | reverse complement strand
GTGTAATAATAACAATTGCAAAATAAAAAATTATTATACTTGTAATAGTAATACTAAAGATCAGGGATGTGATACACTCTATCAAATAGTATCTAGTACTTTATATAGGAAAGTTGATAATATTTATAATTTATCTGTAGGTGATAATAATAAATATGGTTCTTCATTTAAATATGAAAATGGACAATTTGAAATAGATGGGAATATAAAAACAGGAAGTGTAGGTACTGATTCTGAAATTTGTAATCCTGATTCATGTAGTATATTAAATTATTATTTTATTAATAATGAGGTATTTTTGTATAAAGTTGTTGGATACAGTTCTAATGGTTATTTGAAGATTGAGCGATTGACATATGGTACTACATCAGAAGAAGAGGCACTATCAAATAAAAATGATAGTACTATAAAGAAAGTAGTTGACTCTTGGTATAAAGATAATATAGAAACTACAAACTTATCCTCTAAAATAGCGGATGAAATATATTGTAATGATAGAAGTCTAGTTAATGAATTGGATAAAGATAAATTTAGTGAAATGCTTAAAAATGAATTAAAGGATGAACTAACTGATGAAAATGCTACTGAATACGGTTTTAATAATAAAGAGGAATTTTTTAATTATTATTTAAATTATTATTACGAATTTTACTCACTTGCACTATCAGGTAAGGGATACAACGCTTTTGCTACTGAGTATGCTTCTAAATATAGACTTTCTGGTTTAGATGATTTTTTTGGAGCATTAGAAGAGTATGTAAATTATATTAGTAAACCAACTTATAAATGTAAAAATAAAACTGATAGGTTTACAACTACATCGCTTGGAAATGGAAGACTAAAATATCCAGTTGCGTTATTAACTGCAGATGAAATTAATTATGCGGGACTGTCTGCTGAAAAAGAAGGAAAAAGTTTTGTAAATAATACTCTTGATAATACTTGGACAATGACTCCACTTGTGTATAATCATGAAATGGGATATGGGGCTCACAATGCAATAATGACTAAGAACGGTAAGATTGGACCTGGAGCAGTATTTAGTACTTTAACAGGTGACTTAGGTGAATCAAATAGTATTGTAATTCCAGTGCTTGCCTTAAAATCTGATACTGAAATAACAAAAGGAAATGGAACTTTAACTAATCCATATGTAATAAAATAGTGATTATTTCACTATTTTTGTTTATAAAAAAAGAGCAATTTGCTCTTAATTATATTTTTCTATAAAGACCTATCGCTTTACCTAAGATGGTTACATTATTTAATATAATTGGTTCTAAATAATCATTTTCTGGTTGTAGTCTTATGTGATCAGATTCTTTAAAAAACCTTTTTAATGTTACTTCGTTTTCATCAGTCATTGCGACTACTATTTCACCATTATTAGCAGTTTTACCTTTTTTAACAATGACAATATCGCCATCATAGATACCTATATTAATCATACTATCTCCATTAACTTCAAGAGTAAATACTTCAGTTTTAAGAGGTACTAGTTCTTTTGGTAAAGAGAAAAATTCATTTGGTCTTTCTATTGCTTCGATAGGGTTACCTGCGGCTACTTTACCAAGAAGAGGTACATTAATAACATTATCACTTTTTTTATCATATTCATTTGGAACATTTAACTCAATTGTTCTTGACTTACTACCTGTTTGATTAATATATCCTTTTGTAGTTAAATTCTTTAAATGAACAAACATAGTAGCAGTACTACTAAGATTACAAAGTGTACATAATTCTCTTATACTTGGAGAGTATCCATTATCAGCAATAAACTTTTTAATAGTAGTTAAAATTTGTTCTTGTTTGCTAGTAAGTTTTTCCATATTAATCACATCCTTAAATAAATGATATCATACAAACAAATGCTTGTAAATATTTTTGATGATTTTTTATATTTTTTGTTGTATAATTATTTGTAAGGAGATGAAATAATGAAAAAGATGTTAACAGGTCTTCAACCAACTGGAGTAATTACTCTTGGAAATTATATTGGTTCTGTAAGACAAATGGTGGAAAACCAAGATAAGTATGATTCATATCTATTTGTAGCTGATATGCACGCGATTACTGTTCCTCAAGATAGTAAAGAACTTCATAGTAGAATTAGAAGTTTACTTGCTCTTTATTTAGCATGTGGAATAGATCCTAAAAAGAATAAGATATTCATTCAATCAGAAAATGAATATCATGCGAATGTTTCATGGCTCCTTGAATGTAATACATACTATGGTGAGTTATCTCGTATGACTCAATTTAAAGATAAAAGTCTAAAGAATGTTAATTTTACAAGTGGTTTACTTACATATCCAGTTTTAATGGCTGCGGATATATTAATTTATGATATAGATTATGTCCCAGTAGGGAAGGATCAAAAACAACATGTAGAACTTGCAAGAGATATTGCAGAGAGATTTAATAAAAAATATGGACAAACTTTCAATATACCAACTGCGATGATTCCT
>CAVBMP010000136.1:0-7710 GCA_963596555.1 Bacteroides helcogenes | reverse complement strand
ATTGAAGCAGATGAAAGTGTAATAATAGATGGTGATGATACTAAAGAATATGTTATATCTTCACCAAAAGTAGTATACAATGGACATGATATTACAACTGATAATAATTCTATGATGGATGCTTATCCGAATGAAAAGCATAGAAAGATTGTATATGATAATGACAGTATAAATATTGAAAGAGAAAGGTTACTTTTTGCATTAAAAAGTATTCGTGACAGAATAAATAATGAAATAGAAAGGAAAAAAATTGAAGTAGAACGAGAGTTAAATGCAAGTCAATTAAAAAGGTATATAAAATAGGTGAATTTATGGCATTAAAAGAAGTAAAAAAATCAAATGAACTTAAAAGTTTTTTTCCAAGAATGAATATAAGTTGTATTGAAGATGAAAAAACTATTACATTAATATTAAATTCTCTTGATGGTTTTGATTTATCAAGAAAAAAGAATTTTTATGTTGATGATAAATATTATGAAAATGCAAAAGATAGATTTGATCAAGATAAAGATATAATATTTAGAATACAAGATCAAATTATAGATGATGATATAATAAAGATTGATTATAATTTTTGTTTTACATCTAGATTTAAAATTCAATTTGTAAATTGTACATTTAAAAATGGTATTTCTAAATTTATAAGTAAATCAACTCAAGTTGAATTTATTAATTGTACATTTGAAAATAAAGAAGATGATATTAATAGTGTAAGAATATCAAAGTATGATTGGTCTATAAGAGGAAAAATTAATTTTGATAATTGTAAGTTCATTGGAAAAGTAATTTATGAAGGTTATGGACGTTATTATGTGGATTTTGGATTGGATTTTAAAAATTGTAAATTTAATGAGTCTGTAGAACTATTTAATAATTTTGAATATGATTTAGATAAAGTTAGTATTGATAATTGTGAGTTTGATTCTGATTTAGTTATTGAAAGTGATGTAGTTAATATATCAGGAAATAATGTAATTAGTGGTGATACTAATATTAAAACTAAGGAATTAGACATGAAAGATTGTTTATTAAAATCCAAAAATATATTTTTAAAAACAAACAAATCATTTAATTCTGATTCTTATATTGAAGCAGATGAAAGTGTAATAATAAATGGTGATGATACTAAAGAGTATCTTATCTCTTCACCAAAAGTAGTACTTAATGGACATGATGTTTCAACAGATAATAATTCTTTAGTTGATGTCTATCCAAATGAAAAATATAAAGAAATTGTGTATGATGAATGTGAAGTACAATTAGAGAGAAAAAGATTATTGCAAGCATTAACTATTATTCGTGATTCAATATATCGTGATATGGAAGAGGAAAGAAAAAAATTAGAAAAAAGACTTAATAATAGGAAAATAAAAAAATATATAAAGTAGGTGATCTTTATGGGATTAATAAATGAATTTAAAAAGTATAGAGATAATATTAAAGAGGAAAAAATCAAAAATATATTATCAAGTATTAATTTAAGTTACTTAGAAGATGAAGAGGCTATTACATTAGTAATGGATAATAATGATAATTTTTCCTTTTTATCGTATGAAAATTTTTGTATTGAAGATGAATCATCTTACTATATGATAAAAAAAAGATTAAATGGAAATAAAAAAGTAATATTAAAACTAAAAGATTTAATTATAGATGAAAATAAAATATTAATTGATCCTGATTTTTGTAATTCATATAATGTTGAATTTGAAAATTGTACATTTAAAAATGGTGTTTCACAATTTTTGTCTATTGCTCAGGACCTTAAATTTACTAATTGTACGTTTGAAAGTGAACAATTATCTGATAATGTATGTATGACAATGTCAAAGTCTAATTGGTGTATATATCATGTAATTAATTTTGATGGTTGTAAATTCAATGGATCAGTTGTGGTGGATAGTGTAATTAATTTTAAAAATTGTGAATTTAATGATAAAATATTATGCGATGAGTTTGGACATTATAATATTATAACTAAATTAAGTTTTGAAAGTTGTAAATTTAAAGAACCTATATCAATAATAAATGGTACTCAAAAACAAATGATTGGTTATGTTAAACTTGATGGTTGTGCTTTTGATTCTAACTTAACTGAAGATAGTGATGAAGTTATTATAGTTGGAAATAATGTTATTAGTGGTGATACTGATATTAAAGCAAATGAATTAAGTATAAATACATGTATACTGAGAAGTAAAAATATTTATTTAAAACCAAACACATTGGTTAACTCTTATGACTTTCATATTGAAGCAGATGAAAGTGTAATAATAGATGGTGATGATACTAAAGAGTATATTATCTCTTCACCAAAAGTGGTACTTAATGGATATGATATTACAACAGATAATAATTCTTTAATGGATGCTTATCCAAATGAAAGATATAAATTAATTAAAGAGAATGAAAAAACTATACGTAAATTAAAAACTGTTCGTAAAATGATTTATGATGAATTAGAAAAAGGTAGCGTAAATATAAAACAAAGTTATAAAGTTAAAATTAAAAAGATAAAAAAATAGAAAAATGTTTCAGGAGGTTTTATGGGATTATTAGATACTATAGAGGAAAAGAAAAATTTAAGAGATTTAAAAAAATTTTTCCCCAATATGGATGTAACATATACAGAAGATAATGGAAATATTACACTTATAATAAAATCTTATTTACCGAATCATAGAGGTGGATTTGGTGATTTTCATTTTGATGATAGATATTATTATGATGCGAAAAAAAGATTTTCTAAATGTAATATAATATTTAGAATAGAAGATTTAGTTATATCAGAAGATTCTATAAATATCATACATGATTTTTCATTGGTAGATAGAATTCAATTTGTAAATTGTACATTTAAAAATGATATTCATAAGTTAAAAAGTAATTTAAAAAGAATTGAATTTATTGATTGTAAGTTTGAAGGAGAAATGACGTTAAAAACAAGAGTTTTTGGTGGTCAAGAAATCAAATTTAATAATTGTATTTTTGATAAAATAATACATTACGTTAGCGGTTATATTGGCATAATTACAGTATCTTTTGAAAATTGCAATTTTAAAGATGAAGTATTATTATGTGATCCTGATGGAGAAAGTATTTACTTTATTGAACTTGCAAATTGTAATTTTGACTCTAACTTGGTTACTGAAAGCAATTTTATTAATGTTAGAGATAATATAATTAATGGTAATACTGTTATTAAAACAAATGTATTAACTATTATTGGTATATTAAAAGCTAAGAACATATATTTAAAATCAAAAAAATTAGATAATAATTTTAATAATTTTAATAATTTTAATATTGAAGCGACAGAGAGTGTAAAGATAGAAGGTGGAGATAATGATAAGTATATTATATCTTCTCCATGCGTAATATATAATGGATACGATATTACAACAGATAATAATTCTTTAATGGATGAGTATCCAAATGAAAAATATAAAAGAGTCATTTATGATAATAGCGAAGTACAGATGGAAAGACAAAGATTGCTTTGTGTATTATTGAGTATTCGTGAAATGGCATTAAAAGAAATAGAAGATAAAAAAATAGAATATGAAAAGAAATTACTTAATGAACCATTAATGAAATAATTGTATTTAAATAATTATTATGCTAATCTTATTATAGAGGTTTTATGGAAACTAGTTTTAGTCTAAATGAAATAATTAAAAATATGATTCAAAATAATAAGTCATTAGATGAAATATGTAATGAACTTAATTTTGATAGGAAATATATAATTACATTATTAAAGGGTATTAAAAGTGATATTTTATTATCTTATGATTGTGATAGTTTTTATATGCTAGAACTTATTGATAGTGTATTATATAATGATAAAGAAATTAATCATGTTATGTGTCTTGTTGATAATGTTAAAAAAAGTAAAATAATAGACTTTATTACTAGAGGATATAATGGAATAGAAATACTTAGAATAATAGGTATCGATGAAAGAGAATTATTATTTATATTAAAAAGTATATATTATGAATCTATTAAAGATAAGAAAATCATTATTGATGTAAATTTAATTAAGAAAACAATAAATGAAATAATATTTTATTTAAAAAGTAGAAGTAGTGGTAGAGTAAAAAAGATGATTACATCTTGTGATAATAATATGATTCTTGAATATGAAGGTAGGGTAATTGAAACTAATTCTAAATGTCAACAAGTATTTAACATAGATGAAGAAAGTGAATTTAAATTTATAGTTATTTCTGATACTCATTTTGGAAGTGTATTTGAAAATATTGAGTATTTAGATTATGTTTATGAATATGCATCTAAAAATGGTATAAATTATATTTTGCATGCTGGGGATTTAATAGAGGGTTCTTATGATGATTTTGGAAGATGTAAAGAAGAGTATAAGACAATTGACTCTCAAGTAGAACATGTACTTAAAGATTATTCTTATGATAAAAATATTAAAAATATGATATTACTTGCTAATCACGATGTATATTCAATTTATCATTATGGAGTAGATATTGCTCCTTTATTAAGTGAAAGAGAAGATTTTCAAATACTTGGGTATAGATGTGTATATATAAAAATTAATGATAAATATATATCATTAAAGCATGAAATATCAAGACTTAAAAATAATTTAAAAGATTATTTAACTCTTGTTGATTTTATTGGACATTCTCATCAGTATAGATGTAACTATAATAAAACAAATACTAGGGTTAGAGTACCAACATTATCTGATATGAGAAGTAATTTGATTGTTAATAAAGGTTTTCTAGTTTGCAATATAAATTTTGATAATTTAAAAGTCAATAATTTTAGTTGTGAATATATTGATTTTGAACATATGGATAGAAAAATTATTCTTGAAAGGACATTAAAAAAGTAGAGGAAACTCTACTTTTCATTTGATATTAAAATCATTGGAATAATAATAGGTCTTCTACCAGTAAGTTCTATTACGAAAGAATTTATTTCTAATATTATTCTATTTTTTAAATCTGTAAGACTGAAATTATCTTTTTCTAATTCATTTAAAGTAATAATATTTGTTTTATCTTGAATCTTTTTAATTAATTCTTGATTTTCATTTACTACTATGAAACCTCTTGTAGTTATATTTGGTTCAATTAACATCTTTTTGTTTTTTAAATCAATATTTAAAATTACTACTAATACGCCATCTGTTGACATTATTTTTCTATCTTTGATTATTGAAAGACCAACATCTCCGATTCTATTACCATCAACATATATATCATTTATTGGAATACTTCCTTTTCTATAAACATTACCATCTTTTAAAGCAAGTATATCACCATTTTTTAATACAAATGTATTTTCTTTTGGTATATCACATAAATGTCCTAAAGATGCATGTGATGCGAGCATTCTATATTCACCATGCATTGGCATAAAATATTTTGGTCTAATAAGTCTTAATAATAATTTTAATTCTTCTTGTTTAGCATGTCCACTTGTATGAACATCATACTCACTGGTATTTGTATATACTTTAGCACCTTTTAAATATAGTTTATTAATTATTCTATTAATAGACATAGCATTTCCTGGGATAGGGGATGATGAGAATATTACAACATCATCTGGCATTAAAGTTATATTTCTATCATTACCATTTGCGATTCTTGATAGTGCCGCTAGTGGTTCACCTTGAGAACCTGTACAAAGTAAACATACTTTAGAAGGTTCTAGTTTATTAGCCTCATCACTAGTTATAAATATATCTTTATCTTTAATATATCCACATTCAATAGCAATCTCTATACTTGTATTCATACTTCTTCCGAATACAGCAACTTTTCTATTATTTTCTTTACAAGTTTCAATTATATGAGTAAGTCTATAAATATTACTTGCGAATGTTGCTAGTATTATTCTTGCGTTTGTATTAGCAGAGAATATTTCACCAAGTGCCTCATCAACAACTGATTCACTATTAGAAAAACCTGGTACTAAAGCATTAGTAGAATCACTTAACAAAAGTGTAACACCTTCATTACCGATAGCAGCCATTTTACCCATGTTTGCAACTGGTCCAATAGGCGTTAAGTCAAATTTGAAGTCTCCTGTTTCAACTATAGTTCCATTAGGAGTTCTAATTGCCATACCAAATGAATCTGGAATAGAGTGAGTAGTTGTAAAGAATTCAATATTAAAATATTTAGTCTTTATATTTAACTCTTCATTAACCGTTACCATTTTAGGACATGGAACATTTCTTTCACTTAGTTTATTTTTAATTAATTTTCCTGCGATATTAGGTGTATAAATAACAGGAACATTTATATTTTGTAAAAGGAAAGAAATACCACCAATATGATCTTCGTGACCGTGTGTGATAATTAATCCTTTTATTTTGTCTTGCATGTTTTTAAGAACTGTATAATCAGCAAGAACATAATCAATTCCCATTAAATCATCTTCTGGAAACATTACGCCACAGTCAATTATAAAAAGTTCTTCCTCATGCATAACAATATACATATTTTTTCCAACTTCGCCTAAACCACCTAAAGCACAGACTAAAGTCTCTTTATTTTTACTATTCATTATATCATCCCTTCAAAAAAGTTCTTTTGTGCTTATAATTATAACAAATTTTTTTTGATTTGTCTAGATAGTTAGTGTATAATAACTATAGGTGATTATGTATGGGATTATTTAGCAAAATTAAAAATGCTTTTATAAAACAAGAAGAAAAAGAAGATAAAAAATTAACTAAAATAGAAAAAGAAGAAAAACTTGAAACAGAAAAATATGTAAGTGGACTTTCTAAATCAAGAGATAACTTTGTAAATAAACTTTCATTATTAGGTATTAAATATACAAAGATTAGTGATGAATTTTATGATGAACTTGAAGAAATTCTTATAACAGCAGATGTTGGGATTAATACAGTTATGTCATTTACTGATAAGTTAAGAAAAAGAGTTAAGAGTGAAAATATAACTGACTTTGAATATTTAAAAGAAGTTATAGTAGATGAGCTATTAATGATATATGTTGGGAATGATATATTAACATCTAAATTAAATCTTAAAGATGGTGAACTTAATGTAGTGTTATTTGTTGGAGTAAATGGAGTAGGTAAAACTACTAGTATTGCTAAAATAGCTAATAAACTTAAAAATGATAATAAGAAAGTTATGGTAATAGCAGGAGATACTTTCAGAGCAGGAGCAGTAAATCAATTAAAAGAATGGGCAAGTAGATTAGATTTATTATTCTTTGGCGATGATAGAAAAGATCCTTCTGCTGTCATATATGATGGTTTATTAAAAGCAAAAGAAGAGCATGTTGATGTTGTCCTTATTGATACAGCAGGTAGACTACAAAATAAAGTTAATTTAATGAAAGAACTTGAAAAAATGAATAGAGTTATTTCAGACATAGTACCAAATAATCCAGTTGAAACATTACTTGTTATTGATGCGACTACTGGTCAAAATGGTATAAGCCAAGCAAAGAGTTTTAAAGAGATTACTAATATAACTGGAATTGTACTAACTAAACTTGATGGTACTGCTAAAGGTGGAATAGTACTTGCTATAAAAGAAAATACAAATATACCAGTTAAATTTGTAGGACTAGGTGAAAAAGAAACTGACTTGATACCATTTGATATTGAAAAATATATATATGGTTTATTTAAGGAGTTCTAATGATAGAAAGAGAATATATATTAACACTATATGAAAC